>QHRI01000350.1 GCA_003221375.1 Verrucomicrobiota bacterium | reverse complement strand
GTGAGAGATCACGACATTTCTGGATGAAAGATGAAAAGCGATGAAATCATGGGTCGGCCGGGACTCGAACCCGGAACCAACGCCTTAAAAGGGCGCTGCTCTACCGATTGAGCTACCGACCCGCGCGGAAACGTTTTCTAATCCAGATCGAGCAGTGTCGCAAGATTGTAGGGCGGGCGCTTCGCCGGCCAATAGGGACGGTCAAGCAAAGCGCTTGCCCTACAATTTCAACATCGTCAACAGATCGCGCAGCGAATTCTTTGGTCGATCCAATCGAAAGATCGACAAACCAGCGGCGCTGGCGGCTTCCCAATCGCGTTCCGGGTCGTCGCCAACGTGAAGGACCTCATCCGGTTTGAGTTCGACTAACTTCAACGCGCGCCGGAAAATTTCGGGGTCCGGTTTGTCAGCTCCCATCTCGCTGGAGATGAAAATGTGCGAGAAAAATTTCGAGATACCGAGGTGCTCGAGAATGAACCGTAAGCGCCCATCGAAATTTGAGATTACGGCGAGCTGAAAACGTGGCTGCAATTGCTGCAGTACGCCGGGAACTTCGGGGTAAAGTTCCCAGACACCTGGTTCGGCAAAATGTTCGTAGGCGACTTCGAAAAGATTATCCCGATCGAATTCGCTCAGTGAAGGCGCAGCTTGATCGAGCACAAGATCGACAAGCTCACGCCACCAACCTTTGTCATCGTTCTCGCGCGGGCCGGTGATCGCAGCCCGGTGCGGCATTTTTTTCCAGGCTGAATAAAACGCGGCATCGAGCTGGTCTGGATCGAGCGTAAGGCCCACTTCGGTCCCGGCAAGCGCGTAGTGATGGCCAACCGTCCGAGTCAAATAGAACAGCGTTCCGAGTGCGTCGAAAAAGATCGCCTTGATCATGGGAATCGAACAGTCACCGTCCAACATTCAACGCCGAATACCAAGTCGCCATTTTTGCTTGGCAAAACCACTGGATGCGCATTGCATGATGGAGGGGATGAACGTTGTCGACAAGTCGCTGGTCTTGCCGAGGTGGACGCAATCAGCTGGCGAAGAACTAGCGAATAGTATCAGCCACGGGATTGGGTTTGTGGGAGCAATGATTGGCACGCCGATTCTGGTTCTGGCAGCGTTTCGCAGCGGAAGCAGTTCTTTTCTAATCGGCACGATTATTTTCACGGCAACCATGTTGCTACTGTATCTGGGATCGATGCTCTACCACGCATGGCCTCGCACGCGCGCGAAATTTTTTCTTCAAACGCTGGACCACGCAGCGATTTTCTTGCTGATCGCCGGAACTTACACGCCGTTCGCGCTCGGCCCGTTGCGCGGGACTGGCGGGTTAACCATGCTCGGCATTGTCTGGTCCCTGGCGCTTTTTGGCGTGTTTATGAAAGCAACGCGCGGCACGCTGCGTCATCGGAAACTTGCGATGACTCTCTATCTCGGGACGGGGTGGCTGGGACTCGTCTTCATACATCCACTTGCGCTGGTGATTCCGTGGTCGGCGGTGCTCTGGTTAATCGCCGGCGGCATCGCTTACACAGCGGGAACTTTGTTTTTCGCGAACGAGCGGCTGCGCTACGGGCATTTTGTCTGGCACCTATTCGTCCTTGTGGGCACGTCGTGCCATTTTTTGGCCGTGCTCACGTGCGCCGCCTAACGACAATCTGGGCACTGCACGCTTAACCGCTGTATGGACAAGACGTGCACGTTCTTGGATCAGTTGGACAAAATAGCGTCGTCGGCGGAACAGTTGGCATGCTGCCGATCGAACATGACGATCCAGTCAATGCGAAGATTCTCGCGATTTCAGAGGACAAGATCGAAGGATTCGTGCGCGAACCTTTTGAGGAAATTGCGAACCATTCAGGTGTAGGTGCCGATGTTGTTATGGCACGGATTGCCGCAATGTTGCGCGCGGGCACGATTCGGCGTGTCCGGCAAACCTTGCTCGCCACGAATCTGGCTGAGGGGGCACTGGTGGCGTGGAAAGTTCCTGAGGACAAAATCGACGCGGCATTCGACTGGATGTTTCAACACGATCCTTTTTCGGGACACGTCGTGTTGCGCTCCACAGACACTCTCAGGGCCGGATCTGACTACAAACTTTGGACTACGGTAAAGGTCCCTCAGGGATTTTCATTGGAAGCCCATTGCGAATTGCTTGCGAAAAAAGTCGACGCGGAGCGATTCCGCCTTATGCCGGCAAAAGGGATTTTCACTTTGGGAGTGGGACATGTTCGACGGAAAATGATTGAGCCCGGCAGTAAGGCAGATCAGCCAGCAAAAATGATTCCGGTGCAGATTGTCGATTTGAGTGAGCGCGAATGGGATGTTCTGCTCGCACTTAAGCGCGAATTTGCTCCGGAAGAGATCAAGGCGTCGCCATGGGTTGCGCGGGCTGATGAGGCCGGCGTCTCTGCGGAAGAATTCTACCGGGTGGCGGAAGAATTGAATGCGCGCAAGATCATCGGGCGCTTTTCAACTTTCCTGGAACACGTCAAACCATCGGTGGGCGGTGTACGTGTGACGAGGTTCAACGCGCTGTTTCATTGGGCTGTGCCGCGTGGTCGTGAAATTGAAGCGGGCGGCGAAGTTGGTCGCCATCACATCCTCACGCATTGCTACTGGCGCGACGCCGGCCCGGAATTCAAGAGTGTCAACATCATGGCCGTGGCGCACGGCACGGATAAGCAACTACTGCTCGATCATAAAACCGCTATCGATCGCTACCGCGATTGGCTTGCGCGGGAGTCGGAAAATTAATGAGTTTCAAAGTTGTAGCTCGCGGGCGTTGATCGCGGCAGCTCTTTGTTTCCAATCGCGCGAACGAACCGACGTCGGCGCCTCGGCTATAGCCCCGTGCTCCCGAATTTTTCACAATAGGTCCGATCCAGTTCTCGTAAGAGAGCAATAGCAAATTTTTGGCGATCGACTTGTGTGCTAAGCACCATCGCCAGGGAAATTGCCTTGTCTTGCAGCTCCTCCGGAAAATCCTCGAGGGATTGATTCACATTCACTCCGATACCGGCAATAGCCAGATGCGCTGCTTTCTCCTGGGCTCGCATCTCTATCAGGACGCCGGCGACCTTGCGCCCATCGATTTGCACGTCGTTCGGAAGTTTAATCGCAGGTGTGAGAGAAAATTCGTTCTGGATTGCACTGGAGATGGCTTCGGCTGCCCAGGCAGTGAGTCGCGGCGAACTCGCGAGGGCGATTTTCGGCCGCAAAAGAATCGAAAACCAAAGTCCTTTTCGTGCTGCCGATTCCCATCGATTCCCGCGCTGACCGCGCCCGGCGGTCTGGTGCTCGGCGAAAACAACCAAGCCTTCGTCTGAATTTGGATTAGCGATTTGCAAAATTGCGTCGTTTGTCGAGCCAGTTTGCTTGAGAACAATGATCTCCCGGCCGATTACAGCACTGACGAGGTCGGCCTGTAATTCCTCAGCAATGAGCCGGTCCAGCATCTCAACTGTCAGCCGGGAACCTGGGTCATTTCCAAGCCAATATCGATCGCGCGCGCGGCGTTCGTCAGCCCGCCAATGGAAATGTAATCGACTCCTGTTGCTGCGATGCGCTTCACATTTTTCAGTGTAACACCACCACTCGCTTCAAACTGGATGTTATCCTTCCTCAGAGCGATGGCCTCTCGCATCTGGGCAGGCGTCATGTTGTCGAGAAGAATGATGTCTATGCCGTCAACTTCGGCAAAAGCGCGCGCTTGCTCCAGATCATCAACTTCTACTTCGATGCGGATGTTTGGTCGTTCTTTACGCAGCTGACGAATTCGATCGGCGAAACTCGAAAGTCCTCCGAACGTCGCCAGGTGATTGTCTTTCACAAGCACCATGTCGTACAAGCCAAACCGATGGTTGACGCCACCGCCGGCGACCACTGCGGCCTTTTCCAATGCCCGCAATCCGGGCGTGGTTTTGCGCGTATCCAGAATCTTGGCCGGATGGTTGCCAACAGCAGCTACAAATTGACGCGTAAGAGTTGCGATGCCGCAAAGGCGCTGCAAGAAATTCAGCGCGACGCGTTCCGCCTTCAGTATTGAACGCGCCAAGCCGCGGACCTCGATAATGGGGTCGCCGACTACAATTTCATCGCCGTCTCGACGGACAACCTGAATGTCCATGGAAGAATCGACGCGCCGAAAAACTTCCGCTGCGGCTCCTGTGCCGGCGACGATGGCATTTTCACGCGCCGTAACGCGTCCCGTTGCACGAAGCGTTTCGGGAACGAAAAAATCAGTCGTGATATCGCCCTGACCGATATCTTCGTTGAGAGCTGCGGCAATAGGATCGTAACGGTCTGACTTCATCGAAAAATTGCTGAATACTGAGTTTGACGAAATGGATCGCCCGGATTCAAAGTTTCCGGGCGCGCGAAAAACGATAAGCGCGAAACGCAAACGCGTCTATCAAACCCAGCGCTCGCAAGCGGACGGTACAGGCGCCATCGCCGAATCGCGCGACAACCAAAAGGGCCGAGCTAGGGACACTCAAATAGATAAAAAAAGATTCGGGCAGCGCACGCTAAGGAGAAACAACGAATATAAGAAAAACGTGCAACTACCCGAATCGCCTTAACCTGTTGAGTTTGACAGTCCGTAGGGGCGCGCGTTCAACTTTTTTACGAAAAATCCGTGTCTGAGCGTTAGTTATTGAAAGCCAGGCAATTAATAACGTTCGTATTCCCGCCCATCACTACAGAAGATTCCTCTGAACATCGCTTCGGAGTCGCCCTGCCTCGTCGCGAACTTCCTGGAGCAACGATTTAAATTCACACTGCTCCAGCGCGCGGATCAGATTCGGATAATCCGGTTCGATTCGGAGCTGATCGATTGGCACCGGCAGTTCCAGATGGCAATCCAGCTCGACCATTTTTCGGTTTTCCAAAATTTGGTCGCGAGAGTTAGCGAGCTTCTCGCGAGTTCGCGCACTTTTCACTTTTTCGATATTGGCCAGCAATGAATCGATGCCGCCGAACTCACGAATCAGTCCCGCAGCGGTTTTACGGCCCAATCCAATTCCCGGGATGTTATCGACTGAATCGCCCGCCAACGCGAGGACATCGCCGATAAGATTCGGTGGGACCTCCCATTTCGCTGCGACTTGCTCTTCGCTTAGCAAGGCGAACGCGTCCTTTGGTGAGGCAAGATCCGCCTTCGCCGTGGTATAAACTTTTACACACGGGCCAACGAGTTGATATAAATCCTTGTCATTGGTTGCGAGCACAACTTCCATTTCCGGTCGTTTGCAGGCGGCGATGGCATAACAGCCCATCAGGTCGTCGGCCTCTGTGTTGGGGAGGGAAATACTTTGGAACCCCAGCAAGGGTGTCAGGTTCTGGATGAAATCAAGCTGCGGGACCATCGGCTTGGGCATTTCCTTGCGTGTCTCTTTGTAGGCAGGCTGGAGTTTTACCCGGCGCTCCGGCATTCCTTCATCCCAAAAAACTGCGCCTAACTCCGGTTGCAGATGCTTAATCATTAACCGCAACGTTTTTGTGAAACCGAAAATTGCGTTTGTTGGTTCGCCTTTTGAATTCGAGAGATTCGGGATAGCGAAAAACGAGCGATAAACGTAATAGTGACCATCGATAAGCAGGAGTTTCATCGTAAAGACTGATAAATGAATTCTGAATGCATGACACGGGATGATCAAGGCGTGACCGAGGAATGGATCGTACGCGTTGATGGCAGAGAATACGGGCCGGCCGATATCGACACACTCCGTGAATGGAAAGCGGAGGGCCGAGTGCTTCCTGCAAACGAAGCTCGCCGCGCGGGCGCTGAGCTTTGGACGTTTGCGGCGGAGATTCCCGGGCTATTCAATGTAGGGGCGCCTGTCACTGCCGGCCCTTCGCGGCTGACACAGCCGCCACTACAGGCTCGCGCCTTCGGTCAGATTCTAGCCGAGACCTTTCGGATATATGCAAGAGGCTTTCTTCAATTCCTTGCGCTCACGCTCCTAGTAGTTCTGCCTTCAGTATGCGGGCAGCTGGCGGCGATGTGGACGCAGAATATGCAGGCTTCAGACGCCGATTTACGCGCTCTCGCTGCGGGGGCTTTTGTTTTCTTAATGTTCATCGTCTCGCTGGCGATGTGGCCCATTTACGTGGCGGGCATTCAAATCTTCACGACTGAAATTACGGCCGGGCGCCGCCTTGGATTTTTCGCTGCGCTTAATGAATCTGTCCGGTTCTGGCCGCGGGTCGCGGCGCTGTGCATCTTTGTCTATGGCGTTTTCTTCTTGCTGACCGTGTTTGCGTTGCTGATCGCAGCGATGATCGTCGCTGGCGCGTCCTCATTATTTGTGATCCTCCTCGCGCTCGCTTTATTAGTTCTGCAAGTTTGGATGTTCGGCCGTTTTTTCGTCAATGTGCTTTTCTGGCAGCAATGTGCCGTGCTCGAAAATGCGGGAGTCGTCGATTCGTTGCGCGAAAGTCGGACCCTGGCGCACAGCGGTCGCGAGCTTCCATGGTTCCAACGACCGTTATGGCGCGGCGTTTTTATTTCGTCCCTCTGGTTTGCATTTGTCCTAGTGATCGCGCTCGTCTCGCAGTGGCCCACACTGCAGCATTCTTTGAATGAATTAATGACCACTCAAGATCCACAAGCGCTGTTCCAGAAACTGACTGAAGCCCAGCGCGCGCGCGGGTTTGATGTTTTGGGTTTTGCGTTGGGCCTATTGCAAAAAATTCTTCAACCCCTGGTCGGGATCGCTTTCGTCGTGCTCTACATTAATAGCCGAAGAAAACACTAGTGTTGCCGCTGGCGCCGCATCAGTTCGGTACGGCGGAACACCATCAATTTACTTGTCGGCTCTGCAAGAGAAGCTGCGCAATCTTGCTAAAATGCCGACCAATAAAAATAAGATAAGCGATAAATGAAACGAGTTGCGCACCGATCAACCACACATGACCACTGCGGGCGATGAACAAATCAGGCCAGGTCCAAATGGCGAGTGCGCAGGCGAGATTGAGGAAAAAAAGCAAGGGAACGAGCGCATAAATGTTGCGCAATTGATCGGCCCTGGCGCGCGCGTAAAGCGCGTGATCGGCCTCGCTGCGCGCTTCGGCGACGCGGGCATGAATCAACCGCATATCGTAGATGAAAAGTAACCACACAACAGCCGCGTAGGTGGCGCTTAGCTGAAACCAGGCCAGTGGATCGTCGAGACGGCTAAAGAGAATCGCTTCGCCGAGTGCGCAACCGATGTAGAAAAAGTTGTGCCCAAATTCCATCGGCCAACGAATCAGCGTGAGCGTGTGAATGATTGATCGTGACCAGAAGATGAAGATCACACATAAACCGGCGGCAACGTAAGGAAACGACGCCCAATGTCGCATCGTAAAAACCGAACGAGCATTGTCCGTTAAGAAAAATAGGGCAACGCCTTGGATAATGCTGGCAAGTGTGAGTTCGACGTTGATAACAACCGAATCGAGCTCGCGGCGGCCTTCATTCT
>QHRI01000349.1 GCA_003221375.1 Verrucomicrobiota bacterium | reverse complement strand
CTCGCTTCGCTCGGAATGACACATGAATCATATGAGAAAGAAAATCATTGCCGCTAATTGGAAGATGAACATGACGCAAGCCGAGTCGGCGCGATTTGTCGAGTCGATGCTGCTGGATCTGGGTGACATCACCGATGTTGAAGTGGTGATCGTGCCGCCGTTCACTGCGATTGCCAAAGTGATGGAAGCACTCGGCAAAGCGCAGAACATCAAAGTAGGCGCGCAAAATATGTATTGGGAAAAGCGAGGCGCATTCACCGGTGAAATCAGCGCTCCATTGCTTCGCGATTTATTCGTGCATTACGTCGTGCTCGGGCACAGCGAACGCCGCACTCTGTTTGGTGAGACAGATGAAATTGTAAATCGCAAAGTGCGTGCGGCGCATGAGGCGACGTTGCGTCCCATTGTTTGTGTCGGAGAAACGCTCGAGCAGCGGGATAGGGGCAATGTCGACAAAATATTATCGATCCAGTTGCGTGGCAGCCTCGCCGGACTCAGTCCAAAGGAATTGCAGGAAACAGTGATTGCGTACGAGCCGGTGTGGGCCATCGGCACTGGCCGCAACGCCACCCCCGCTCAAGCGCAGGAAGCTCACGCGTTCATTCGCCACACTTTGCACAAGATGTCCGACGACACGACCGCCGAGCGTGTGCGCATTCAGTACGGCGGGAGCGTTAAACCGGAAAACGCAGGCGAGCTAATGATGCAGCCAGACATCGATGGCGCGCTTGTCGGGGGTGCCAGCCTCGACCCGCGCAGCTTCGTCCAGATCGTCAAGGCCGCGCGGGACGAGTAGCACGCCGATCTGCTGATCGGATGAGGGGCACCTTCTTTATCGTCGGACCCACTGCAACGGGGAAGTCCGACCTAGCAGCCGATGTTGCAGATGAAGCAGGCGCGGAAATTGTCAGTGCTGACGCATTTCAGCTTTATCGCGGCCTCGATTTGCTGACAGCGAAACCGCACACTTCAACCTTAGCGAAGGCCCCGCATCATTTGATTTCTACGACACCTCTGCACGAAGAGATGAACGCGGAAAAATATCGGCGCGCGGCGTCACACGCAATCGATGAAATTCATTCGCGCGGTAAGCTCGCAATCGTTGTCGGCGGCAGCGGGCTTTATATCAAAGCACTTACCCACGGGCTGACCGCAGTGCCCCAACCCGATCCAAAGCTGCGTGAAACATTGAATGCGATGAGCTTGGACGAATTACACGCCCAACTCGCCGAACTCGATCCCTTAGCGACTCGAAAGATCGACCTGAAGAATCGCCGCCGTGTGATCCGGGCACTGGAGATTTGTTTGCTGACAGGCAAGCCTGTAGCCGCCTCGCTCTGCGAGGCGCAGCGCGCGGATGTTATGGCAGGCCAGCGAAGCGCTTCGCACAGCGAAGCGGTTACAGGTGTTTTCATTTTCCGCGATCGGGAAGAGCTTTATGCCCGAATCAATCAGCGAGTGGAAAAAATGTTCGAAGCCGGCGTCATCGAAGAGGTGCGCAACGCCGGAGAGGTGAGTGCAACTGCATCGCAGATGATCGGGTTTCGCGAAATCCGTCAATTACTCGATGGTTCCGCTGACGCGGGATCGATCTCGCAATGTATCGCCGCAATTCAGCAGGCAACGCGCCGATACGCTAAAAGACAGTTGACCTGGTTTCGGCGGCAAACTAATTTTTCACCGCTGAACTTGTCGCTTCTTACTCACAACGAAGCTGTGAATTGGATCTTTCTCCGAATGCGTTCGGAGTGTCGAAAAGTTTCCGATGTTCGCGCAAAGGGATGATTGAAACGCGTCCGAAAAAAACACAGGAGCGCGCGCTCCTGATTGGCCTGGAAAAGATGGGCGTCTCCAAATGGGATTTGCAGGATTCCCTGGAGGAACTGCGCGAGCTAGCGAGCTCCGCGGGTGCGAAAGTGGTCGATACCGTCACGCAAAAGTTGCCGAAACCGACTGCGCCGTACTACATCGGTCGCGGCAAAGCAGAATCGATCAAAGAATCGTGTCAGGATCAACAGGTGACGTCAGTCATTTTCAATGATGAACTTTCACCCGCGCAGGGTCGCAACCTGGAAAATCTGTTCGCGCGCAAGGTTCTCGATCGAACGCAGTTGATCCTCGATATCTTTGCGCAGCGCGCCCGCA
>QHRI01000348.1 GCA_003221375.1 Verrucomicrobiota bacterium | reverse complement strand
GGGACGGCAGATCGAATTCTACAATGACGCAAACTGGCGCCCGCTTTAGCCGGTCACAACCGCCACTGGACAGAGGAGAGCTGTTAGCTTACCAATGCCGCCAGCCGTAGTTAAATGGAAGCAGCGAAGATTTATTTTATCGCCTTCGGCATTCTCACGATCGCCGGCGGCATTGTCGGTTACGCAAAGGCAGGCAGCGTGGCGTCGATCATTGCCGGGTCAATCACTGGAGTACTACTACTTGTTGCTGCATTCCTGCTTCCCGAACATCGCGCAATCGGGCTGGCAACGGCATTCATAATCTCGCTTTTACTCGTCGCGCAGTTTGCCCCAAAATTCATACGGACCGGAAGAATCATGCCCGCAGGGATGATGTCGATCCTAAGTTTGATCGGGCTCATCGCGGCCATTGTCGCCTGGGTAAAAAAGTAATCGCGTGGGAAAAATTCGTCTGCGGACGTGGCGGCGGCTGGTGCTGGTGATATTCGGCGCACTCTTCGCAGCGATCGTTTATCGCTGGATCTCACTCGAACGGCTGCAGCATGTTGTACCAATGGAGGTCATTACGACACCGACGCCGACTCCGACACGGCCGCCTGTCATCACCGGAAAACTGGACACAGGGAAATTGTTCAGTGGCATCACACTTCATTCAACGGTCGAGACAATACCCGGCGCCGATGCAACAACTGAGCGTGCCGAGCCAAACAGCTATGTCCTCGATCTTAAATTGCAAGCACGGGTGCCTTCGCCAAACAAGACCATTGAAGAGTTGGCTAAGGTCAACCCCCAGTTACCGACGCTGTTGCCTGGATTGGTGGCGATGCTGTCGCCTAATCCGGTTTCGCCGCTGTACGCTCAGCTTTACGATACAAAAGTCAGAATGCTTCGCGAAAATCTCGCACGCCTCGACTTACTTCTTTCGCGACATAATTTTTTCGATTGCCAAACCGTCTTGCGACTTCAGCATCCCCAAACGCACCGAAAAGCGCTCCTGTTACAGGCCGATATGGATGTGGACGCAGACGGCTCCGACGCGGATCGGATGCCCATTGGCGCTGGCACACCGGCAAATTTTAAGCCGTCCACAAGTTATCGTTGGCCAAAGACGTCGGCCGCCGCTAATCCATACCTCGCGGCCACCGAAGAGGCATTGAAGCGCGCAGAAGCTGAAGTCGCGCTTTCGACCACAACCGCCTCTCGGAAACGTGATCTCCGCAATACGATCTCGCAGTTGCGGGCGGAAATTGGCACGTTAAAGAAGTATAGCTTTCTGATCGGCGCGGCGGATCCCTTTATTGTGGTGCCGGGTGCGTTTACGCACGGCCCCGATTCAGTTAAACTTGGTGACTACGCTCTTGTCATTTTTGGCAACTCGATTTATCCCGCTCTGGTTGGTGATGTCGGGCCTAACGACAAAACCGGAGAGGCATCGTTGCGCATTGCAAAAGAGATCAACACGCTTTCGACGCCTTATAATCGCCCAGTGAGCGACCTCAAGGTCACTTATCTAATCTTTCCCGACACAGCCGACAAACCATTTGGTCCGCCGGATTTGGAAAAACTTCAGGCGCGCTGCGAAGCGCTAGTGAAAGAAATCGGCGGAGCAACCCTGCCGCTGCATCACTGGGAGAATATCATCTCCCCTTCGCCTACTCCCAGCCCGGTGCAAAGTCCGCTGTCGTCGGCGAGAGCAACACCGTCTCCTTCACCTGGTGTATCGGCGACAGCATCTGCTTTACCGTCGTCGACATTTGCCTTTCCCGCTGCCAGTCCAGTAGCGACTACCCCGACTAATTCGACGCCTACACCGACGAGTTCGCCTGCTGCAAAGCGGAGCCCTGTTAAGAAACGAAAGCCGTGAATGCTAAATGCCAGGTACGTTGTCTAACGTGTCTGCGGTGCAAAACTGCACCTCATACGAAATGATCATCCGTGATGCTGTTGAGGCTGACCTGCCGGCCATTGTCGAGATTTACAATGCCACTGTGCCAACGCGCATGGTGACGGCCGAGCTTGAGCCGACCACGGTCGAAGCGCGGTTGCCATGGTTCCTCGATCATTCTCCAGAGCAATATCCGTTCTGGGTCGCAGAGTCGGAGGATCGCGTGATTGGTTGGCTCGATTTCAAAAAATTCCTACCGCGCTCCGCGTATCGCGGCACAGCTGAGGTCAGCGTTTACGTTGATGAAGAATTTCGTGGTCGTGGTGTGGGGCAGCGATTGCTGGAACAGGCGATCGCGCGCGCACCGTCGTTGGGCATCACCGCCCTGGTCGGTCTCATCTTCGGGCATAACGAGCCGAGCTTGAAATTATTTCAACGTCTCGGGTTTGAGCGCTGGGCATTTTGCCCTGGTGTAGCACAACTCGATGGCATCGAGCGCGACCTCGTGGTGATGGGCCGACATTGTCCAGCGCGCTCCAGTGCGAACGCAAAATCGCTGACTCAATCACAAACCAGCAATCAGCTTAGCGATAGTCTGGATCTGATGTATTTGCTGATGCAGTACCGCCACGAGGCGATTCATTCGAAGCTGCTAAAAATCCGCGACAAATACTCCATGCTGCATCTCGACGTGCTGATTCTCATTTACCATTTCGCAAAAATTTGCTCTGGACACATTCTCGAAATCGGTGCCTGCGTCGGCGGAGCTACCATTGCCGCGGCCTTTGGCGTGCGTGATTCGGGCCAGAAGAAAAAGTTGGTCTCGATTGAACCTGGCGGACGCCTCAAACACAAACGACTCGGCACGCATAATATTTTTCGCGACTTGGAGCGGAATCTCGCCAAGCAGGGCGTATCGGAAATGGCCACTCTTATTAAGGGCCGTTCATTTGACTCAGCAACAATCGCCGCAGT
>QHRI01000347.1 GCA_003221375.1 Verrucomicrobiota bacterium | reverse complement strand
AATTAGTTTTTAATAGCGTGATGACTGCCTGCAGATCAGTCGGGCCTAACGAATTGACCAGGTCTTCTGTTGTCGGGCTGGCCGAGGGCGAAGATGCCGCGGCTGGTTTTGGCGACGCCGCAGCCCTGCCTGGAGACATCACGTTCGGCGCCGGAGTTTGCGCCAGCGCACTTAACGCCAGGAGAAAGCTAATGAAGGACAACGCCGTGAGTTGAAACATTGGAAACAGATGCCGACCTATAGCGCATTTTCTCGTTGCGCGAAAATTCGAAATCGGAATATCAGATTTGGAGTTCTCTCAGTTGATCCATTCGAGCATTTCAACGGTCTCCTAAAGCAATGTCGTGCCGGTAGTGACAGTTCTCGAAATGAATGCACGAAACAGCCTCGTACGAGCGTGTGCGCGCGGCTTCGAGGGTTGATCCAAGCGCTGTGACCGCGAGAACGCGACCGCCAGCCGTCCTAACTTCGCTGTTGGCGCGCTTGGTACCGGCATGAAAAACCTGGACATCCTCGAGTTTTGCCGCGTCGTCGAGACCTGAAATCGCTTTTCCAGTTTCGTACTTTCCGGGATAACCACCAGACGCAAGCACGATCGTAACCGCAACGCGCCTATCCCATTCAATCGCACAGTTGCTTAGATTCCCATCAATCGTCGCTTGCAACAGCGGTAGCAGATCGGATTTCATCCGGGGCAAGAGCGCCTGTGTCTCCGGATCTCCGAAACGGCAATTGAACTCCAGCACACGCGCACCCTGGTTGGTAATGATCAAGCCTGGATAAAGGAGACCGCGAAACGTGATTCCCTCCTGCAGGAGACCGTGCAGCAGAGGCTGCATAATTTCCGCTTCGAATTGCGATTGCAGTTTCTTATTCCAATTGTTGGCGGGGCTAAACGCGCCCATCCCGCCTGTGTTCGGACCCTGATCGCCATCCAGCGCGCGTTTATGATCACGTGCCGATTCAAGCAGACGATAACTGCTTCCATCCACAAGGGCGTGCAGCGAACATTCTGTTCCGTGCAGGAATTGCTCGATTACTATTCGGCGACCTGCCTCGCCAAACCGGCCCCGATTCATCATTTCATCGATAGTGGACTTTGCCGTGGCAGCATCAGGGGCAATGATTACCCCTTTTCCAAGAGCAAGGCCGTCGGCTTTGATCACGACGGGAAATTTCACTCGCTCGCAATAGTCCAGCGCTTCGCCGCTATCGGGGAATGTCCTCGCTTCTGCTGTGGGAATTTTCTGCGCGCGCATCAGCTCTTTTGCGAAAATTTTCGACGCTTCCAGGCGTGCTGCCGATTTTGTCGGACCCAACGCGCGCAGTCCTTCAGCAGCAAAAAGATCGACGATCCCTGCGGCAAGAGGATCGTCCGGACCGACGACGGTCAGATCGACACGATTTTCCCTGGCGAAACGAAGGAGTGCATCCAGGTCACCAGCGGGAATAGCGACACTTTCGGCAATCTCTGCAGTGCCCGCGTTTCCTGGCGCGCAGAAAATTCGTTCTGCCTCTGAAGACTGCCGGAGTTTCCACGCAAGCGCATGTTCACGGCCGCCGTTGCCAATAACGAGAATTCTCACGGTGAATCAGTTTTGACTGTAGAGGTAGCCGAGTCGGCTGCAATGCTTTCGAAAATCACAGGCCGCACACTGGCGTCGCTAAACCATTCACTCCGATCGCGACTCAGCCGGCAAAATCGACAATTCTAATTTCTCGGTGTGGCGAATGACCGTGAGCTTCGCGCTCACGCCAATTTGTTCGCCAACCAAAATTTTATGCAGATGATGCAGGCTCCCGATAGGCTGATCATTAAACGCAACAACCAGATCTCCCTCGCGCAATCCCGCGCGCTCCGCGGGACTCTTCTTGTCGACCGAAACAACGAGGACACCGGTTTCAAGAGGCAAACCATAGAATCGGACGATGCGCCGGTGAATCGGGACGTTCTGCCCAGCTACGCCGACATAACCACGCCGAATGCGTCCGTCGCGGATAAGCCATCCAGCAACCAATTTGGCGGTGTTACTAGCGATCGCGAAGCAGATACCCTGGGCCGGTCGAAT
>QHRI01000346.1 GCA_003221375.1 Verrucomicrobiota bacterium | reverse complement strand
ATTGAAGCCCCGTTCCAGCCAGATTTATCCCGAACAGTTTCAAGGACACGGCGCAATCGCCGACGATCAACTGTGGTAGAGCCGGCTTTAATCACGTCGGCGCCGTTCAACATTTCCAAACGAAACGCGAGCGGATCTGCGCCCCGCTCTTGTGCTACTTCATCGATGAAACATTCGCGGGCAAACACGCTCGATGGCGCGAAGACTGATCGCCACGGCCCTTGTTTTACGGGAAGATCGACCGCGACGTAGGCCGTTTGGATGGCTGGGAATGCATACGGAACATCATAACACCCCCACGACCAGTCCTGATACCACGCGGCATCGTGCATTTCTTTTGGATCGAGCGGCGAAATATTATGAAATGATCCGGCTTTGGTATGTTTCCAGGCAACAGGGACTCCCTGGTCGTCAAATCCGGCCGAAAGGTAATGGACTGACGCCGCCTGAAAATGTCCCTGCTTCATGTCGTCAGCGCGCGACCAGAGAAGTTGGATCGGAACTTTGGCGGCGCGGCGCGATCCCTAGCAGTTGAGCAACTTGCTTTTGCAATCGTTCCGGAGCCTGTGTGGGTGCCCAAATCGTGCAGCGATTCCCTCGAACGTCGGCCACACAGTTCATGGTTTCGACCGGCGCGTGAGCATAGAACGGGTAATAATAGGTCGCGTCGATTGTTTTTGTAATCGCGCCTGTTCCAGACGGAGGCTTTTCCTCGCGGGTGACAAATCCGGTTTCGCGAGATGCGGTTTGAAGTTTTTTCCAATGTGCGTCCGAATCGAAAGCATCTTTTGGCGGCTCACTCCATTCCACCGCGAGCGCGGTCCGGCCTTTGATCGCGGACCAGGTAGAATTCGCGACGACAACGATTCCGCGCGGCAATTTGATCACCGACTTCACACCGCCAACAGCCCGAGCATTATCTTCCCGAAGGTTCTTCACTTTCGCGCCTAAGAACGGCGGACGCTCGAGCGACGCGTACAACATTCCCGGAACTTTGACGTCAACTCCGTAGCGCGCTTTGCCACTGACAATGTCCGGTCCGTCGATCCGCGCGGTGCGGTGACCGATAATTTTGAAATCGGTCGCATTCTTCAACGGCGGATTCTCTGGCAATTGCACTTTAGCTGCATCCGCGACTAACGAACCGTAATCGAGGCGCCGTCCACTCGCGCTGTGCTCAATTGCACCGTCCACTGCTTTGCAGCTGCCGCGATCGACTTTCCACCGTGTGGCCGCAGCGGTGATTAGCATTTCGCGCGCGGCAGCTCCTGCCTGCCGCAACGGTTTCCAACTGCTCGCCATGCTGTCGCTTCCGCCGGTCCCAAGATCGGAGTCAGCTGACGGTTTTGCCTGCAGTAATTTGATCCGCGTCCACTCTGCTTCGAGTTCCTCCGCCAAAATCATGGCCAATGATGTGCGAACGCCCTGGCCCATCTCGCATTTGCCAATGGTCAGAATGATAGTGCCATCGGAATTGATGCAGACCCATCCGTTCGGTTGAAATGAGCCCGCTACACTCGCATCAATCGCCTGAAGCAAACGCCCTCCGTCAAAACCGATGACGAGCGACGCGCCGCTAAGGGCAGCTGTTTTCAAAAAAGCGCGACGCGAAGTGATCATTGTTTTTTCGTGCGCATTTCATCCGCCGCACGTCGTATCGCTTTGCGCATCCTGGGATATGTGCCGCAGCGACAAACTGAGTCGGACATCACGTTGTCGATCAGTTCATCGCTCGGATTGGGATATTGCTGCAACAACCCGCACGCGGTCATGATCATTCCAGCCTGACAATATCCGCATTGCACGACCTCCTCCTGAAGCCACGCGCGCTGACACGGATGACTCCCGTCTGAGGACAATCCTTCGATCGTGACAAAACTGCGAGACGACACCTCCGACGCGGGAACCTGACAGGCCCGTACTGCTTTTCCATTTTCGAGCACGGTGCATGCGCCGCAAACGCCGACTCCGCAGCCAAATTTCGTCCCCGTCAATCCGAGATTGTCACGTATGAGCCAAAGCAATGGAGTATCATCATCGGCTTCGACAACATGTCTGGTTCCATTAACCGTGAAGTCGATCTTGCTCACGACAATGATGGTGATCCCGACTTCGATTCAAGACATCAACGCAGTCGAGCGTGTTCAAACTTCACTCTGACAGTTAACCGAGAAATCGGGCCAGACGGAGTTCGCTGGATCGTTTCGATTGCGAAATCGGGTGAGCGCACGGAGTATTCTCCTGCACGGTGAAGGATATTTACGACATTTTGGGTGAGTGGCGAAGGAGCCAGTGCCAACCAAACCGCCCGGGCCGCTCACACACCCTCGCGACTTTGGTGCGCGTAGAAGGCTCGAGCTATCGGCGGCCGGGCGCACGAATGTTGATTTGGCCTGACGGCAAAACGATTGGTTCGCTCAGTGCGGGATGTCTCGAAGAAGAAGTGAAGCTGCGCGCACGCGAAGTTTTCGAAACTGGTGAACCAGCGCTGATCAGTTTCGATACACGACGCCGGTTCGGCTGCGCCGGCAGGATCGACGTCCTCATCGAGCATGCGCGCGAGAAATTCTTTGTGGATCTGGCAGAGAATCTGGATGCCAGACGCCTTTGCTTTGCGATTACAAGGTTCAGCAATGGAAAGGTTGGAACTCGCATTGTGCCATTCGATCATGAGCAAGAGCAGCAGCATGAGCTAATGCAACAAATTCATCCACCGATCCGGCTTTGGATTTTCGGCGACGGTCCCGACAACGTCCCGTTTCATTCGTTAGGCCAACTGTTAGGTTGGGAAATGAATACATTTGTCGATGCAAACGCCTTGGCGTTTGCCCCTGACCGGTGGACCGCCGCGATTGTAAAATCGCACAATTATGGACGCGACTTTGCCGCGCTCCAAAGATTGCTGCCATTGAATTTGCGTTACGTCGGATTGATTGGCCCGCGCAAGCGGCGGGACCAATTGATGAACGATCTCCTCGAGCGCGAAATCGTTGTCAACGCCGGCTTCTTTGCACCTGCCGGTCTTGATCTGGGCGCGGAGACACCGGAGGAAATTGCGCTCGCAATCGTTTCTGAGATTCAGCGAGTATTTGCCGGCGCTTCCGGCGAATCCCTCCGCGAGCGTAAAGTGTCAATCCACAGTCCGATAAAAGGCGCATTACTTGCCTAACGAATGCAAAACATCGGAGCGGTTATTCTGGCTGCTGGGGGATCGTCCCGGTTCGGGCAACCAAAACAGCTGCTCCTATTTCGCGGTAAAACACTCATTCGCACCATCATCGACGCAGCATGCGAAGCGGGATGTTCACCAGTTGTAGTCGTAATCGGGAGCGACGCCGAAAAAATTGCTCGCGAGTTAGCGGACATGAGCGTCATGGAAGTACGTAACACAAACTGGCGGCGCGGAATCGGCAGTTCGATTCGCAGCGGTGTGGAGGCCTTGATTGCTCGCGCACCAGACGTTGAAGCGATCCTTCTGCTAGTTAGCGATCAGCCGGCAGTGAACGCGCGTACCATCAAGGGTTTGGTCGCAACGCACGAGGCAACAAGGAGAGATATCGCCGCTTCCCGTTATGCAGATACTCTCGGTGTTCCCGCTCTTTTCGATCGT
>QHRI01000345.1 GCA_003221375.1 Verrucomicrobiota bacterium | reverse complement strand
GATAACGTTGTAGAGAAAAGAGATTCCTCGCATGGAATGGAGCGCACTGAGGTTCGAGGGAAAACAAGCGATTCGCACCTCGGTCACGTCTTTGACGATGGGCCGGCGCCAACTGGCCAGCGTTACTGCGTGAACTCCGCGGCGTTGCGCTTTATTCCCGTGGAGAAACTAAAGGAAGAAGGCTACGGTCAATATCTTTCACTCTTTCAAACGCCTCAGGGCCAGCAACAGCAAGCTCAACGCGACTAATTAAGAACGGCGAAGTTCGAATGCCGAATGGCTTCGCCCCGGTGAAACGTTAAAACGGTTATCATTTCTCCGTGCCGTGTTACTCGGATTCCGTCATTCCTTCGTCATTCGATATTTGGACTTCGTCATTTGATCTGCGTGCTTGACTCTCGAGGGCCGTTTTTGAAACAGGAGCCCGGCACGCTAACTTAATTTGTTTCACCATGACCCGGGACGATTTTGATTACGCCATCGAAAATACCCGTGTGATCGTTGCTCCCGAGCGACAGATCGCGACCTTCGGGAGCACCAGCTTCAATTTTTATCTCATCTCGGAGTTGATGGATCGAGTCGATCAGGTCCGGGTTCGCAATGGAAAGATTCACGCGGAGCGCCCGCAGATCCTTGCGCCGGAACATTATTACCGGTTGTTACTGGAAGGTTTCGGGGAAAAAGCGGAGCGGTACGTAGATCAACTGCGCGAGCATGCTCGAGACGTCGCGGTGCTTCGTTACGGCTTTCAGTTCCGCAAAACTGATCTGAGCGAGCAAACATTGCGCGATTCAATCGATTCGGTGATCAACCGCACCAGACATCGTGTCGAAAGCGCGAATGAGCCACTTAGCGCAGTCATCCAAGGTGTCGATGACGCGTGGGAGGTGTGCCTGCTGAAATTCACTATCGATATGGTCGAGCGCTCTTCTGGCGGCAATCTGGGAGATTTTCGCAAGCGCGGGTTGCTTTAGCGCTTTGAGCTGGCTACTCGTTTCCGTTCGAGAGATTCCCGGATAAAGGTGCCGGCACTTGCGAGCGCGCGGCGGCCGGGTTCAAGGTGAGCGTTCCATAAAGGCCATGCATGAATCATCTGCGGCCAGATTTCCAGAGTTACGCGGACATCCGCTGCACCAGCAACAGCCGCAAAACGAGCAGCATCATCGAGCAACGTCTCAGCAGAACCCACTTGAATTAGCGTTGGCGGAAAGCCCTTGAGATCCGCGAATAGAGGAGAAACTCGTGGATCCTTTCTATCAATTCCGGCAGGGAGATATGCGTCGGCCAATTCATTCAGATAGTGTTTATGAATAAGAGGATCTACTGCCTCCTTGCTCAAGAGCGTCGAACCGGACATCGTCAGATCCGTCCAAGGCGAAATCAGCCACGCACAAGACGGCAACTCTTCGTGTGCATCGCGCAACCGAGTGATCAACGCAACGGTCAGGCCGGCTCCAGCGCTGTCGCCACCAATTGCAATGTGCGCAGCCGAAATATTCTCGTCCCGAAGAAAGCGCCATGCTGTCAGCGCGTCGTCATACGCCGCGGGGAATGGATGCTCCGGTGCCAGTCGATAGCCAATAGCGAGGGTCCGCGCTCCAGCGGCCCGACCCGCCTCAGTCACCAAACGACGATGACTGAGAATAGAACCGGAACAATAACCGCCGCCGTGAAAAAACATCAGGACACGAGAGGAATCGCTGCCGGGAACGATAGACCATTCGCCTGGTAATCCGTTGACATTGACAGCCGCGAGTTTGATGTCGTCAGCTACAGACCAAACAGAACCGACCTCATCGAGGCGTTTCCGTCGCTCCGGCCAATCAACAGGTCGCGGCTTGGAACCCAGCAACGCGCGGACCGCCTCGATTTCACTTTGAGCCATCGCGTTTTGCACAATTGTTAGCCAACAACTCAGTCAGGGTACGAACTTTCGGCTTTTGTCGGCGCTCAGACCTTGTCATTCTGCGCGCTCGAACGGCAAGTGAAAAACTACCTCCAGCTTAATCTAAGTCTGCTCTACTGGATTTTGATTGCGCCATTTACCGGCCAATTTTTCAAAATCGGGCCGATCTTCAGACAAATGGTGGCCATCGGCGTGCGCGCGACACCGATGGTGGCACTAACAGCGTTCAGTGTCGGTGTGACCCTCGCCATGCAAGCCGCTCATTCTCTCGAAAGTCTCGGCGCAGAAATGTACATTCCCGATCTGGTCATGCTCACCCTTTTGCGCGAAATGGGACCGGTCCTGATAGCAGTAATCGTAATCGGCCGCAGCTGCTCCGCCGTGGCAGCGGAACTTGGGACAATGAAGGTGTCCGAGGAAATCGAGGCGCTCGAGGTGATGGCAATCAACCCGATCCAATATTTGGTAGTGCCGCGTTTTCTGGCAATGATGGTGATGCTACCGGCGCTTACCATCTTTGGAAATTACATTGGCATCCTGGGCGGCTGGGCAGTCTGCCGTTTCGCGCTCAATTTCAACACCGCTGGATACGTAATGGAAGCACTGCAAAGTGCCGATAGCTGGGATTTGTATTCTGGGATGATTAAAAGCGTAGTTTTTGCATGGATTGTCATCACAATCGCATGCAACGCAGGGTTGACGGTTGAAGGCGGTGCCGAAGGCGTTGGTCAGGCAACAACTGCT
>QHRI01000254.1 GCA_003221375.1 Verrucomicrobiota bacterium | reverse complement strand
CTTCACACCGGCGGAGGGAGTCACCGTGAACCTCTGCTCCCATCATCGCTATTACAATTTTGCCGGGTAGAAAGCCTAGGAATAAGGGCATTTATACCATGAAAATCACCCAACAATTCGTCATCGCGTGGATGCGAAAGGAGGGAGCCTCGGCTGACGAGCTTGTTGCGGTGCATTCGCGTCCGATAAGTTCTTCCGATGCCGACGGAGCACGGCAGAAATTCGAAAAGGGAGATGCTATTGAAGGCTTTATCCCGATTGTCTTCCTGGATGAGCAGCTAAACAGCTCGGAATTGCGCTCATGGCTCCAGGCAGAAGCTATGTATCGGTGCCATTTGATCTGAGGAGGAAGTGACCTCTCACGTCTCGTTAGACATGTCCATTGAAATTTTAGCCTATGGACGAGACAGTAACGAAAACAGAGAAGCTGGTTGGAAAATACTTCCACAGCGCGGATGAGAATAATAAGGTCGAATGGCAGGGTGTAGTGATCGGAGAACCGCGTGCCGGCTGGTATCTGGTGCAACTATTCGACTGGGCTTCAGGCGAGCCAAGCGTGGAAAGACTTGTGCCTATCGAGAAGATGGTCGGTTGGTTATTTTATCCTGATCGCGACACGATGAGGTCTAGCTCGAAATACATATAACTGACGCACGAGACCTGGCCTGGAGGCATAGGAATGCCAACCGTCGCCATGCCGACGCTCACCGCATCGCCGATAGCTACGCTACAGGGCAACGTGCCAAGGCGTTACCTCGACTGGAGCCGTAATATTTCCCGAAAATAATACGGCCAGCGAGCCCCTTCGGACGTTTTGTTTTTAGCCCCCAGATGAATTCCCGCAATTCTCGAATTGTTCACAATAGACTAGCTTCGCAACTCCTATATCGACTCTTGGATTGGCGAGAGTGGAGCGAGCTCAAGCTAGCGGAAGTATCGGGCGTTCTCCCGAGTGTTATCTCCGCGCATCTCAGCGGCCAGCGCCCTATCTGTCCCCAGCATCTCGCTGCGTATCTCAAAGTCTTAGAGCGTGAGGAGCGCAGTGCCTTGCTGGACGCCTGGTTGCAGGACAACGCGGATTGCCAGGTGATCGCGAATCTGCTCGACGGAACTAGGACCGATTCGATGCGGTCAGTTGAAGAGAACCGATCTCGAATGCTCGATTGGTGGGCGATGGCGATCATGCGCGATTCCAGGATCGCTAAAATCTTCCACCGTTTCCGCACCAAAGCTGCCTTCAAGTTTCCTTTGGAGCTCTTACCGCCGGTGAGCGCGACCGCCGTTCAATTCCAAGCTTGGCTGCTGGAGACGGCTCGTAGCCTGTTCGTTCGCGTTAAGCACGCTGCGGTTGCCTTGGTTACTCTTGTTTTGGCTTTGTGCCAGCAAGGCAAGGTAACTCAGCAGGCGGGAGAGCTGGCCGAGCAGGGAGGCGAACTGGCTGAGAAGGCAGTCGCAAATTCGCTCGCAGCTACGTTGGTCGCACCAGCTCTGGCGGAGACAACGGACTTCAATTTCGATGTGAGAGACCCATCACGCGCGGAGGACAGCCGAGAGAGTAAGATTGCATCGCGAGCCATCGTTAAAGGCGGCCCGAGTCGGGCACAGCCAAAGTACCAGGTTGGTCCGGCACTTCGTATTCAGAGAGCAATCGACCACGAGTGGCACAGACTTGTTAGGGCACACAAGAGTGTTGCACACCGCGATTAGTCGCCTAACTGGTGACGCGCATCCGCGGCGATTCAAACAAACGCACCGCAAGTAGCGGACAAGCTAAAAGCTCATCCAACTGTAGAACGCCTGCGGATATATCTGCCACGACGGCAAATCCGAGCATTCTTGCTGCAACATTCCATCATGTCGTCAGGGCGATTTGCTGGGCACGACTTTTCCGGGCTCCGACGCTGGTGCCTTGACGTTTACATCGACTTTCTTGGTCTCGCCGCCGCTACCGCCGAAAAATTGGCCGCCGAAGAAGAAGAGCGCTGCGGCCACGATGATTATAAAAATTACGAATATGGCCACGACTGCGGCGTTGCTGCCGGCGCCACTATTATTATCAGCCATAAAATTTATCCTCCTTTATGCACTGATCATTCGCTTTTCGTGCACGATGTGAGCGTGTTCGGCGATTGAGTAGGATCATCGTGCCAACCTGCTACGAATAGTTTTGAAATGACCAACTTGTGCACGTGGCCGCCTCCCTCGCCGTGAAAGCGCGGAAAAATAGCAAGGGCCTAGATATGTGGGCCTCGTTTGCGGCAATGCTTTTTCGCAAATGTTCACGAAACGTGAATAGATCGCGCACATCTAACGACTAAACACTACTATTATGAAAAAACTTACCAGTTTACTGATAGGCTGTTCACTGGCGCTGGCTGGAGCCGCGTTGGCGCAACAGCCAGTCGAACAGCAATCACCGTCAAAGGGCAAGCACGCCCCGGAAAAAACGCACGCGCCTCAAGCGCAGCCCAAGCCGAATGCGGCGAAGCCCGAGGCCCCAGCTGCGAAGCAGCACGGAGCGATGAAGGAACATCCGGGTACTCCGGCTACGCATGAGCCCGGTGCCACGAAGGAGCACGGAGCGACGAATGAGCCCGGTGCAGCAAAGGGCCAAAAAGCTCCAGCGAAGGAGGGATCTCCGACCGCCCCAAAATCGAATGTTTCTGGTCAGGAGGGAAGCGCGGCAACGCCCAGCGCCAGGCAGCAGCGGATTGAGGAGCGGAGGAAAGGGATGAAGACGCCGGCGCCAAACGCGAAGGGACAGCCGAAAGCCACTCCGGCAACCGCGGGGGCGAAGCCCACTGCAGCTCCGCCAGCGCCAGCTTCGCCAGCCGGCAAGCCAAATGCGGTAGCTAATGCGGGGGCCAAGGCGAAGAAGCCCGATCCACAGAAGGTGCAGCAGATCAAATCGCAACACGCGAACTTCCGTGCGCA
>QHRI01000253.1 GCA_003221375.1 Verrucomicrobiota bacterium | reverse complement strand
CCGTTTGATTTCCAGTCCAGCCCGTCGAAGTCCACGTCACACCCGCGTCAGTCGTGCGGAAGAGACCACCTGACTGGAAGCTAAGCCAGGCAGATACGAGAAGGGTCTGCGGATCCGTAGGTGAGGCGCACAATCGCGGACCTCGGAAGAATGCTGGCAGACCGCTGGAAGAGTCAAACCAGGAGGCGCCGCCGTCGGTTGAGCGCAGCGCGCCACCTATATTATCACCCGATTCACTGGTCCAAGCCGCGACCATATTCTGATCGGTGCCGTCCTCTACGATTTCAATGTCAGTTACTCTCTCGAACGTGCCAGCCGTGCTCTCAAACACCTTATTCCAGCTCTGCCCGGCGTCAGTGCTGCGCCAGATGGTACCCTCGAAACCCGCTACTCCGAAGTCCGCGCCGCCGAGCAGGATCAGGTTAGGATTATTGAGACTGAAGCGCATCGTATCAAGGTCCGATTCATAAAGAGGACCCTGGTCTGGACCAAGCGGAGTCCAACTCCCGTTGTTCTCCCGTCGATATAACCCCTCTTGGGCTACAGTCGAAGGACCGCTGGAAATGGCGTAAAGCGTGCCGTCGGGAGCAAAGCGCACCGCGCTGTACCGCGTTGGTGGCGCCGATTCGATCTGCCAGTTCGCGCCGCCGTCAGTTGAAGATAACACACCTCCGTTATTCGCACCTTGAAACGCCTCGGCAAGCTCGTCTGGCACGAGAGAGTTGGCGTCAATGGAGAACAGACTGAGTTCAGTGATGCCGTTGGAAGACTGCACGAAGTTATTTCCGCTGTCAGTGGAGCGAAAGACCGCCAGCGAACTGGTGCCGAGAAATAAGTCCGTCGACGTGCCGGGTCGAAACCGCAGAGAACGTCCAGCCAAGGCTCCAGTGCCACCGATTCCGATCTGCCATGTGGCACCACCGTCGGTTGTCCGATTCACGCCGCTACCGTCGACAGCGACCAGGATAGTCTGCGCATCATTTGGATCGACCGCGATTGCGTCGACCACCAACACGGGCCAGGTGCCGTCATGGAGCGGCGTCCACGTAGCTCCAAGATCAGTTGACTGATAAAGTCCGACGTTTTCCGAACCAAAGAGCTGACCACCGCCGATCAGCAGCCTGTTACCGTCATAGACGACGGCCTGCATGGGGTTATCAGGTAGACCGGCAGAGCGATCTGTCCACGAGTCGCCACCATCCGTGGTTACCCATACCTGGCCGCCTCCGAAGTCACCACCAAAGACAGCTATCACTGTGTTCGAATCACCTGGATCCACAGCGATGCCGCGTCCCGATATCGGCGCCGCGAGCGGTGGCGTGCGATTTGCCCATGTTGCGCCGCCATCGGTCGAGCGCATGATATTGACCGGTTGCGAGCCACTGGCATCAGCTATGCCAGCCCAGATTATCGAAGAATCAGATGGGTCGAGTGCTACATCGAATACCTGATCGTTAGCACCTATACCAAGGTTCAGCGTTACCCAGCTGAGACCGCCGTCTGTGCTCTCGCGGACACTGTCCTGGGTGCCGAGAAAGGCGGTGCCATCAGTCGCAAACTCGGTGTCGAAAACACTGATGCCGTCCAGAGATTGTACCTCCGACCACGTGTTACCTTCGTTACTAGAACGGTAGAGGGTACCGCCGAAGCTGCCATCCGGTGCGATGCCAGCCAGCGCGATGTTGGAATCTACTGTCGAAACAGCAGCATCGAACACATCGCCACCCGGTGGGCCAAGTGAGGCCCAGGCGCCGGCTCCGACAGGTCTTTCGGCACGATGTCTTGCGGCCGAAGGAGACTCGGGTCTGATGCCGCCGGCGCGATTTCCTTTTTCGTCCAGATAACGCTCCGGATTGTTCCTGATCGTTACATCGTTTGAGAGCGGCCGGGCGTTAGCGATAGCCGCTGCTGTCTGCGGCGAACGCATCGATTCTCTTGCGTCGCCGGGCGCTTTGGAGACGGCACCTGAGCCAACGAGTGCAAGAGAGACGCTGATTAAGACCAAGAGCAGGCCGATCAAAAAACGGGGGTTAGAAAAGGCGAATTGAGAATTGGATTTGTGTTTCATTGGTTAGATTGCAGTTAATGACGTGTTGGTGGCTCAGTCGCGGGGAGTAGGCCGAGGTCTCGGAGTTGGACGAGACCTCGGCGTCGGCGTAGGCCTTGGAGTCGGTGTTACACTTGGTGTAGGAGTTGGGGTACCTGTGGGTGTTGGAGTTGGAGTTACTGATGGGGTCACACTGGGCGTTGGTGTAACAGTTGGCGTGGGGGTCACAGTTGGAGTTGGCGTCGGGCTCGGTGTGGGAGTAGGGGTGGCCGTGCGCTCGAAGAAATATGCTGCGCCCTGGCGCACGTTTTTTCCGACAGTGGCCTGGTATGCACCGACCAACGCAGTATGATTGGAATACGCCGCTGACCATCCAAACTGATCGCCTTCACCACCATCGCTGGCTGTAAGCTTCTTTACCTGAGTAAAGGTGCCACCCGAATAATCAAAGACATAAGCTGCTCCCTGGAAGTTGTTAACGCCAGTAGCACCTATCAGAGCTGTATTGCCATCAAATGCGACCGACGCGCCGAAGCTATCAGACGACTGGCCATCACCCGCCGCGAGTTGCTGTGTCTCGCTCCAGGTGCCACCGGAGTTGGTAAAAGCGTAGGTGAGTCCTTGGTTTGAGAATGGATCGGAACCAGCGCCATCTGCGCCAACGAGCGCAGTGTTTCCGACTAGCGCTACGGCAAGACCGAAGAAATCAAATGCTTCGCCATTGCTGGCAGTGATTTTTTGAGTTTGGGTCCAGGTTCCTGTAGATCCATCGAAAAAATAAGCGGCGCTTCGACGAAAACTTCTGCGTTTGGCTCCAGGTCCCTCCGGACTGTGAGAACACATACACGGCGCCTTGTGAAGAATTTTGACCCACGGTAGCTGAGATTGAACCTACTAATGCAGTGTTACCCTCGAGCGCCACAGACCAGCCAAACTGATTAAATTGCGTGCCATCGTCCGCTGTGAGTTTTTGCGTCTGGCTCCAGGTACCGCCCGATAAGGTAAACACATAAGCTGAGCCTTGAAAGGTGTTGGTGTTGGGCGCACCGATGATAGCAGTTGAGCCGGAAAGCGCGATGGAGATACCGAACGTATCTCCGGCTGCGCCATCGTCGGCGGTGAGTTTTTGCGTTTGGACCCAGGTGCCATTGTTGTTGGTGAAAACATACACTGCTCCCTGGCCACCGTTGCCGCCTATCGTCGCATTAGGCGCGCCGACTAAGGCAGTCGTTCCAGCGAACACGACCGACCAACCAAATTGATCGTCGGTTGCGCCATCATCTGAGCTGACTTTCTCCTCCGGCCAATCCGACGGTTGGCCGCCGTTTGTCGTCCGCAGGATAACGCCGCCGTCGCCGACTGCGATACCTCTCAAGGCGTCAGTGGCAAACGAAACATCATGAAGACTGGCTGTGGTTCCGCTCGTTTGATCGGTCCAGCTAGTTCCGCTGTCTGTACTGTGCAGGATTCTGCCGCCCGAGCCGACGGCAAACCCGCTGGCCGGTGCTGGGAAAGCAACGCCTTCTATTGGCTGATCAAAGAATAATGTTGACCAATTCGTCCCCGCGTCGGTGGTTCTTGCAAGTGCACCCCTCCCGTCAAAGACGCTTCCTGAGACGACACCAGTGCTTTGATCAAGGAAAAACACGTCATTAGCGCCGCCCTCGTTGCCGTCGAAGTAAAAGGGCTGAAATGCCCAACTGGCGCCGCCATCCGTGGTAGTGCCAACCAGCGCTTGAAAAATCGAATTCTGTCCCGCGACAAATCCTGTGCTCGCGCTCAGCATCTGAGCGCCCAGGAATCCGCCGCCAAGAAATCCACTCTGACCGATTTGCCACGACGCCCCTGAGTCAGTGGAGTAAAGAATATCCTGCGAGTCGCCTCCGCAAATTCCGTTTACCCCGTTAAACGAAACTGATCTAAGAGTGTCTACCACGCCACTGGTAACGCTTTGCCAGGCCGCTCCCCCATCCGTGGTACGAAGAATTGTGCCGCTGTCCCCGACAGCGATCCCTTCATTCGGATCAAAGAAATAAATACCGTGCAACGCCGTGCTTGTCCCTGAGGTTAGCGGCGTCCAGGTCGCTCCGGCGTCTGTGCTTTTTAGCATCGTGCCCGTGTCTCCCACAACGAAAGCCGTTCCAGAATCGAGAACGATAGCGCTAGTCAAGTTGCTAGTCGTCCCCGAATCAACCGGAGACCATTGCCCAAGAACCGATGCGATAAAGGAAAAAAAACCGAGTATTACAGCCAGATAATTTACTTTGAAGTCAGACATATGTGATTTCGCGTCGTTGGTTGGATTTAATTCGGATTGGCAGCCGCTCGAGGTTGAGCGAACGAAAAATAGCAGACTCTGAAATA
>QHRI01000252.1 GCA_003221375.1 Verrucomicrobiota bacterium | reverse complement strand
TTAACCACCCGCCTTCGCAAATACCAGACCTAAATTTTTCGCGAGTCGCGCAAGACAAACGTAGCTCCGGGTGCGCATGCATGTCATTTCGAGCGGAGTCGAGAAATCTCTTGATTTATCTGTCTTGGAGCACATCAGCACCAAGATCCGCCCACTGTGGGTTCAATTGATTAATCAGGCTGATTTTCTTCGTTCGAGACCATTTCTTGAGCTGCGATTCTCGAGCAATTGCGTCACGGATATCGCGATAGTGTTCGTAATAGACCAGCTTTTTGCATTGATACTTTGAAGGGAATCCCACTCTAGCTCCCTGGCGATGCTCCCAAGTCCGGCGAGATAGTCGGTTGGTCACGCCGATATAAAGAACTGAGTGATTCCGATTAGTAACAACATAGACCCAGAAGTTGTAATCACGCGACATGGCTTGGAATTGCAATCAAGAGATGTCTCGACTTCGCTCGACATGACAAATGAATCTCTAGCAACCAATTGCGTCGCGCGTTGCGTGCGCAACTGTGTTATTCGCAGCGCCGATTTTTTCACGGCTTACCTCTTCATGAATCATGCTTTCATTCGTGTTATCCGTGTAATCCGTGGTTGAATTTTCATTCGTGGTTATGATCCAAATCTCACCATTTCGATCGTGGCTGAGACTTCGATGTGCTCGTTGCCCACTATAAAATTCAGCGGCGCGGCTGCGCCCGGCTGGGTTGGGGCCGCTTGCTGTATTTCAGTCGGAGTTGATGTTCTTTGGCGCGGAGGGCCTTTATCCTTTTCGTTGTGCACGTACAGCGTGCGAATAATGAATAATTGCCCGGTGGAGTTTGCGATCTCGTTCAAGACTTTTCGCGCTGCAGCGGGGCTGGCTTTAAAGGTCAGATCGACAACGTTTCGCTGAACCAGCGTTGGCGTCGGCGTGCTTGTTTTGGTTGCAGCGGCAGTTCGTTTAGCTGCTGGAGATGGCGTCGGAATCGATGAAGCAGGATGTTCTTGGGGCAGAGGCGCGCGGTGAAAAGAAGTTACGCTGTCCACCTTTGCGTCGAGGAGAATGTTTATCAGCATCTGGACTTGGGAAAGTTCCTGTCCGAGAAGCGGCGCCACAGTTGTGTCTGGCAAAGACGTGGTGAACTCATCAAAGCCGAGCTCAAACTTGTCCGGCAGCTTCACATTGTTAGTTTGCGCCCTGTTTAACGTGGCGACTGCCGCCTGGCGCAGACGCGATTGAAATTCATTCGGCGCGAGCGGCGCCGCCGGGACGACATCCTTTTTCAGTTCGTCTTTGAACTTGTCCAGCGCAGCGTTGTATCGATCGAGGTAACCCTGTAGTTTCCGATAATTGGTATCATTGGGGAAAGGATCAAGGTGCTCGAGGCGACTCCTTTCTGTGGCCGCCTGGTCAAATGCTTGTCTCGCATCGCTCCAGCCGGCCCATCTCCAATAAAGAAGGATTCCAGCAAATACCGCGCAACTTCCAAACACAATTAGAAGTGTGCCAAGCGCTCGATTTTGCCGAAACCAGTTCATCGCATTAACCACGGATTACACGGATGGACGCGAACAAGAATGACGAAATCCGAACCACCAGGACGAATTAATGACGAAGCTCGAATCTGAGGATGAGCCATCGCAATTTGTGACGTATGTCGGGTTCGTAGCGTAGTGATCAACGGCTTTGACATTTGTCATTTTGTCATTCCTTCGACATTCGACATTCGTGCTTCGTCATTCTCCGAGACTTATCCGCGTAATCCGTGGTGAGTTTGGAAATCTCCATTCGTGGTTAAGAGCCAAATCTCAGCATTTCGATCGTAGCCGAGATTTCGATGTGCTCGTTACCGACTATGAAATTTAGCGGCGCGGCTACGCCCGCCTGGGTGGGGGATTGAACGGGAGCTGGTTCTCCGGTTCTTTGGCGCGGAGGACCTTTGTCCTTTTCATTGTGCACATACAGCGTGCGAATAATGAAGAATTGTCCGCTGGAGTTTGCGATTTCGTTCAAGACCTTGCGGGCTGCGGCGGGCGTGGCTTTAAAGGTTAGATCGACAATGTTGCGTTTTAATGACGTCGGTGGCGGCGTGGCTGTTTTGGCTGCCGTTCGTCCGGCGCCTGGAGATGGCGACGGAGTCGATGAAGCTGCGTGTTCTTCCGACAAAGGCGTGCGGTGAAAGGAAATCACGCTGTCCACTTTGGCGTCCAGCAGAATGTTTATGAGCATCTGGATTTGAGAAAGCTCCTGCCCAAGGAGTGGCGCCACAGCTGTGTCGGGCAACCCCGTGGCGAACTCATCAAAGCCCAGCTCAAATTTATCCGGAAGTTTTACGTTGTTAGTCTGTGCTCTGTTAACCGTGGCAACGGTCGCCAGACGCAGACGCGATTGAAATTCATTGGGCGCCAGCGGCGGCGCCGGGACGATCTCCTTTTTTAGTTCGTCTTTGAACTTGTCCAGCGCAGTGTTGTATCGATCGAGGTAGCCCTGCAGTTTCCGATAATTCACGTCATTGGGAAAAGGATCGAGGCGGTCCAGGCGACTTTTCTCTGCTGCCGCCTGATCGAACGTTTGTCTCGCGTCGCTCCAGGCCGCCCATCTCCAGTAAAGAAGGATTCCCGAAAATAACGCGCAAATTCCAAAGGCAATCAGAAACGTCCCGAGCGCCCTATTTTGTTGAAACCACAACTTCATGGCATTAACCCCCCTTCGCCAAGGCTACGGCCTGGCAGGGCGAATCGTAACTCAGGCTTCCAGCCTGACAGGTCACGCAGGCTTCCCAGCCTGCCCTTTCCCGGTGCAGGCAGGATGCCCACTCGACCAGACTGGCAGGATGCCTGTGTTACGTAAGACCGGTTCATGGCAATTTCACGGGCTT
>QHRI01000251.1 GCA_003221375.1 Verrucomicrobiota bacterium | reverse complement strand
TGAAATCACGGTTGGCCATCAGTTCGGCAAGACGTCCGATGTCTTCGTCTTGAAATGGCCGCAGAATTAATCGAGGCGTTTCCAAAATCATTTGGTTAAACAGACACAAATCGTAGTGTAGCTGCGATTCATAGTCGAAGATGGCGAAGGCCACTCAAGAATATGCGCACCCGGCGCAACCGCCAGACACATCGAGCCTGGCCGACATGCGCGACGCTGCGACCAAATGCACGGCGTGTCATCTTTACAAGCGGGCCACACAAACTGTTTTCGGCGAAGGCCCGAAGGACTCGGCGATCATGCTGGTCGGCGAACAACCGGGCGATTACGAAGATCAGGAGGGTAAACCTTTCGTTGGGCCCGCGGGAAAAATCATGGACCGAGCGCTCGAGGAAGCGGGAATTGATCGCAAGGAAGTTTACGTCACGAACGCGGTGAAACATTTCAAGTGGGAGCCCCGGGGGAAACGCAGGATTCATCAGAAACCAAATTCGCGGGAAATTGCAGCCTGCCGTCCGTGGCTGGAAGCGGAGCTTCGCCTTGTTAAACCAAAATTGCTGGTCTGCCTGGGCGCGACGGCAGCCCGAGCGGTTTTCGGGTCATCATTCCGTGTTACTCGCGAGCGCGGCAAGGTATTATCATCGAAACTTGCGCCGAGAACTCTTGCCACGGTGCACCCATCGTCTCTTCTTCGACAGCCGGATGAGGAATCGCGGAAACGCGAGTATGAAAAGTTTGTTGTCGATCTTCGCGCAGCCCGAAGGGCAGCAAGCACGGAATAAAAGGCGTCCGGGATTTATTATTCGACCGCCACGGCATCTCGCGTTTTGTATTCTGTCACAAACGCTTTGCGAAACTGATCGAATGTTCCCTTCTCAATTTCAGTGCGCGCTTGTTTCATTAGGTTCAAATAAAAATGCAAGTTATGCAGCGTGATCAGTCGCAGTCCGAGAATTTCTTCCGCTTTGATGAGATGCCGAATGTAGCCGCGTGAAAATCCACGACAGGCTTCGCACGTGCAGTTTCCTTCGATCGGATTTTTGTCGAGGATGAACTCTGCGTTCTTTAGATTGAGTGTGCCCGCCGCGGTAAACGCCGTTCCATTCCTGGCCAGGCGCGTCGGCAGCACACAATCAAACATGTCCATTCCGCGCGCGATCAACTCTAACAATTGCGGCGGCGTGCCCAGCCCCATCGCGTAGCGCGGTTTGTCGCCGGGCAAGAATGGCTCAGCACATTCCACAGCCCGCATCATTTCCTCCTGCGGCTCCCCAACGCTCACACCGCCGATGGCATAACCGTCGAAATCAATATCCACAATTGCCTGCGCGCTTTCCTTGCGCAGATCCTCGAAGGTTGCCCCTTGCACGATGCCGAAAAGCATCGAGTCGGCGAGTCCCCTTTTTGCCGTTTCCTCATTTTGCCGTTTCCAGTCTGCGCATCTTTTCGCCCAGCGCGTTGTCATCTCAGCGCTTTGCGCTGCGTAATCGTATTCGCACGGATACGAAACGCATTCATCGAGCGTCATCGTGATATCGCTGCCTAGCAACAGCTGAATTTCCATGGCGATCTCTGGTGAGATGAACGCTCGCGCCCCGTCGATGTGATTTTGAAATTCGACGCCCTCTTCTGTAATTTTCCGTAACTTGGCCAGCGAAAAGATCTGGTACCCGCCGCTGTCAGTCAGAATGGGCCCGTCCCAGCTCATGAAGTTGTGCAGGCCGCCAAAATGTTTAATTACATCGAGTCCCGGCCTAACGAATAGATGGTATGTATTTCCAAGGACAATTTGTGCAGTCAGCTCCCGAAGTTCCCGAGGGCTCACGCCCTTTACGGAACCTTGCGTCCCAACTGGCATGAACGCCGGCGTATCGATCTCTCCATGCGCAGTCGTTAGGCTTCCACGCCGCGCTTTCGAATGTCTATCGCTGGCCAAACGTTCAAAATTTTTCTGCATCTCAATCAGAGATTCCTCGACTCCACTCGGAATAACAAACGGAGTGTAAAATATTTTTTGCAGACCGCGTTTTCCCCTCTATATTCGCGACCCACCGCATCAGGCGCGTGAGAGAGTTTGCTGTGCGACCTGGGCGGGTTTTTTGTCGCCCCGCGCACAACGCTTTCGGCGGCGCTTTGTTTGTGAGAATTAGAAGATGCCCACGATTAATCAATTGATTCGGAAAGGACGCCGGAAGGTGTCGGTGAAATCTAAATCACCGGCCCTGATGGATTGTCCTCAGCGTCGCGGCGTGTGCGTGCAGGTGATGACGCGCACGCCGAAGAAGCCGAATTCTGCGCTGCGCAAAGTGGCAAAAGTGCGGTTGACGAACGGCGTGTTCGCTATCATATTGTGCGTGGAACACTCGACGCACTGGGCGTGGATGGACGTCGGCGCGGTCGCTCCAAATATGGCGCGAAGCGTCCCAAAGGCGGTGCGGGCGGAGGCGCAACGAAGGAAACTCCAGAAAAGAAATAGTATTGGACAGGAAGACCGACAATGTCGCGACGGAAAAGAGTTTACAAGAAAGAGGAGCATGTCGATTCCCGTTATGGGAGTCCGGCGGTGGAGCGTCTCATTACCACGGTGATGAAGCGCGGCAAGAAATCGCTGGCGGAGCGGATCGTTTATAAAGCGATCGACAAATCCCGCGAAGGTTCTGATTCGGTCGATCCGTTGGAAGTGGTAAATAAAGCGATCGAGAATGTCCGTCCGCGACTGGAAGTAAAAGCACGCCGGGTCGGTGGAGCGACTTATCAGGTGCCGATGGAGGTAACACCCGCGCGACAAATTTCTCTGGCTACTCGGTGGATCGTTCAATACGCGGACAACCGCAAAGGCATGCCCATGGCCGAGGCTCTGGCGCTGGAGATCAAAGATGCTGCGGCGGGCCAGGGGAACGCGATCAAGAAACGCGAGGACACTCATAAAATGGCGCAGGCGAACCGAGCGTTTGCGCATTTCAGATGGTAAAGATTATGGCGACGGCGACGATGGAACAGAAAAAGACTCCGGCGAAAAATCCAAATTCGCCGAATCGCAAGTTCCCGCTGGAACGAACGCGGAACATCGGCATCGCAGCGCACATCGACGCCGGCAAGACGACCATCACGGAGCGGGTGTTGTTTTACACAGGCATGATCCACAAGATGGGTGAGGTGCACGAAGGTACCACAGTCACCGACTGGATGGAGCAAGAACGCGAGCGCGGCATTACGATTACTTCCGCCGCAACCACCTGCACCTGGACGCAACGCAAAGAAGAAGGCGTGTACAAGATTTTCGAAGGCATTAAAGAGCGGATCAACATTATCGACACACCGGGACACGTCGACTTCACCGCTGAGGTGGAACGTTCATTACGCGTCCTCGATGGAGCGATCGCAGTTTTCGACGGAGTGGCCGGAGTCCAGCCGCAATCGGAAACAGTCTGGCGTCAGGCGACCAAATACAACGTGCCGCGCCTGGCGTTCATCAACAAGATGGACCGAGTCGGCGCGGACTTTGAAATGTCGGTGGAGAGCATTCACAAGAAACTCGACGCAAACGCATGGCCGGTTTTACTGCCGCTCGGCAAGGAAGATCAGCTACGCGGCCAGCTCGACGTTATTAACAAGAAGGCGATCATTTATTCCGAGAACGATCAGCTCGGATCGACATATGAAGTGACTGATCTACCCAAGGAGTATGTCGAGATCGTTGATAAGGCTTACAACGATTTGGTCGAACAGGTTTCCAATCTCGATGACGAGGTTGCCGAGGCCGTCATCCATGAAAAACCAGTCACGCCTGAGCTATTGAAGGCTGGAATTCGGCGACAAACGATCGCCAATAAATTTGTCCCGGTAATCGGCGGCTCCGCGTTGAAGAACATCGGCATTCAGTATTTGGTCGACGCCGTAGTCGACTATTTGCCGAGCCCGCTCGACATTCCACCCGCGAAAGGTCAAGACCCGGATGCCGGGGAACCAATAGAAGTGCCGACGGATGACAATGGCATCTTTTGCTCGCTGGCCTTCAAGCTTTGGAGCGATCC
>QHRI01000250.1 GCA_003221375.1 Verrucomicrobiota bacterium | reverse complement strand
AAAGGCCATTCGAGAATTACGCGGCGGTCCCGGGTAAGGGGCAAAGAGCTATGGGATAAGAGGCGAGAGCACAAGCATTCCGCTGCTTGACTCTTTGCGCTTCGCTACCCCGCCACGACCGGCGCGGCTTCTTCGGTGGTCTCGGCCATCACCTCATCGGTTTGCGTGACTCGGACGACCTCTTCGATGGTTGTTTTGCCTTCAGCGACGCGTCGCCAACCATCCTGTCGCAAAGTCTCCAGGCCTTCGGCAATGGCGCATTGCTTCAGCTCGCCGCCATCGCGTTTTCGCATGATCATCTTTCTCAGCGGTTCTGTAATGAGACAGACCTCGTAAATTGCCGCGCGTCCCTGATAGCCAGTCTGACGACATTGGTCACAACCAACTCCGCGCTTGAAGCGGGTGCCGAGTTCTTTCACCGGAAAACCGATCTCGGCGAGATATTCGCGAGGATATTCAACCAACTGCGCGCAGTCTGGACAAATGGTGCGCACGAGTCGCTGCGCGATGAACGATTTGACTACCGAGGAAAGCAGGAATGGTTCCACATCCATGTCCAGCAAACGCGTAATGCCGCCTACAGCGTCGTTCGTGTGGAGTGTGCTGAAAACAAGGTGTCCCGTCATTGCTGCGCGGATCGCGATGTCCGCCGTTTCGACGTCGCGGATTTCGCCAACCATGACGACATTTGGATCCTGTCGCAAAATGTGGCGCAGACCTTTGGCAAATGTCAGATCGATCTCTGGTTTCACATCGATTTGCGAAACACCGGGAATTCGATATTCGACCGGTTCTTCGACCGTGATGATACGGCGTTGCACAGAATTGATGCTGCTCAGAAAGCAATAAAGCGACGTCGATTTCCCGCACCCAGTCGGACCGGTGAGAAGAATGATTCCGTTAGGCTGGGCCAGGAGATGCCGAATGATTTTCTCCTGCTTTTCGCTGAGATCGAGCCGATCAAATCCGAACTGCTGCTCGGTGCGACTGAGCAATCGCAGGCTGATCGATTCGCCATTGACTGTGGGAATAGTCGAAACGCGCACATCGATGTTTTGATTGTTCGACTGCAAATTTATCCGTCCATCCTGAGGCAGACGGCGCTCCGCGATGTCCATATGTGACATCACTTTCAGGCGCGAAATGATGGCCGATTGCAAGACTCGCAATTGCGGCGGCACAGCGACCTCGTGCAGGATCCCGTCAATTCGATAACGAATCCGCAGATCGTTTTCCTGCGGTTCAACATGAATATCGGTCGCACGCTCGAAAATTGCTTCGCGAATGATCTGGTTCACGAATTTCACCACAGACGCCTCCGGATCCTCGTCATTCAACTCGATGGCAGTCTCCGTGTCCTGCAGCACCTCAAAGGAACGATTTGTCTTGAGAATTTCGTCGAATGTTTCTGCGCCGACACCGTAGAGAGTCTTCATTGCGCGCAGAACTTGCGCGCGCGGCACCAAGACCCATTCGGCTGGCTTTTTCAGAAGCTGCGACGCGAGCTGGCGGCCGATGGAATTGAAAAGGTCGTATGTCGCCAACACCACTGAGTTTTCCTTCACCTCGATAGGCAAAACGTGGTGTTGAAAAACAAAGCGGCTAGGCAGCACTGATAGCGTCGCGCGGTCGATCTTTTTCGCGTCGATAGACATGACCGGCACACGGAAGAAATTCCCAATCCCAGAAAGGAAACGTTGTTCGTCGACCTTGCCGGAATCGAGTACCTGGCTCACCCACGAACCGCCGTTCAGATTTACGGAAAGCTGTGCCGCTTCTTCAGTCGAAGGAACGCCGCTTTCCAGCAGCAAATTAATCAGCGATTGACTGGCAGGTGAACTCATGAGGCGCGGCGTTCAGTAGAATCGACAACGCAAAATTGGAAGCGTTCGAATGAAGCCTATTTAAGCCGTTTCGCAAGCGCTTTCACGTATAATGCGTAATCAGGGAGCGACCGTTTGATTCTGCTGTCTTCAAGGGACAGATTGCAAATCTCCCTGCCTGGGCGCTCAAGGCATATGCAATGCGCGCCGGACCGGCTCGGTAAGCGTGCCTGTGACGCGCATGGAATAATTCTTTTGAAGATGCGCGATGGCATCGGCCACCTGCGGAGTGAATACTCCGTCAACGGGCCCACAGTAATAGCCCAACCGTCGCAGTGCAGTTTGCATCGAACCAACATACGCCGGCTGCACGATGAGTTGTTCGTTGGCTTTGAAGTAATAAATCCATCGCCACTTGTAACGTGGTGCGAAGTCGGTGGCATTTACGTGCTTCCCCTGGTGTAGCAGACCGAACTCGTCTCGTTGTGCCAACGGATCGACTGAACGGAAAATATCAAAATCGACGACATCGTACTCGTCGGCTTGCGCAATGGTTGCGCCGAGGCAAAGAATTAAAGCGAGAGCTATTCGTTTCATAAATAGAAGTGAGTTTACCTCATATCTTTTGGTTCGGGAATGTCAGGCGGTGGCAAAGCTAACTGTTTACTTCGATCAGTCTTGGGGCAATCCGCGCACTCGCTCTGGTCTAGCTCGGGCCCAAAATGTGTATTTGTGTCCTCCCATTTTTGGCGCAACCGATACTGATCCAGCTTGGTCAAGGTCACCTGCGGACACATAAGAACGATTAGCTCCGATCGCTTCTTGTTACTTGCTGTGCTACGGAATGCTGCGCCGATGAGTGGAATGCGCGAGAGATAAGGAATACCTTGGTAGTTCTTCTGCTTTTGATCTTCGATCAACCCGCCCAGGATAATGGTCGATCCGTTCTGAGCAGAAACGTTGGTACGGATATATTTCGTGTCGATTGTTGGGACCGAATTGCCACTGATATTTACGTTTCCGTTCGGGACAAGGCTGTCAACCTTTTGCAAAATATCGAGCGACACTTCTTTCTCAGAATTAATGAGCGGTACGACCTCAAGCTGAAGCACGACCTTTTTGTACTCGATGCTCGATTGCACTGCGGCTGTATTGTTGATGACTCCCGTGGTGTTGACATTCGAAAGGGTGCTAACCGGGACCGGAACCTCCTGGCCCGATGCGATGATGGCCTTCTTGTTGTTGCTTGTGAAGATCGTCGGCCGCGAAACGATTTTAAACTTACCGGTGGACTCAAGCACGTGCACTATGGCGGCAAAAGCGTCGCCTGCTGCCACATAAAGATTAGCGCCGGCACCCACGTTCTTAACAATCTTGCTGAACTGGATCAGCTTGGAGGGTTCAATACCGCCAGGAACGGTGGGATTGTTTGCGCCAAATACTCCGTTATTACGTGACACACCCACCAGTCTGTCGTGGTACTTCGCGAAGTAATCGACACCGAATTCCTCGTTGTTGTTGAGCGTCAATTGACCAATGACAGTACTCAGCGCGACCTGCGGCGCCTGGACGTCCATTTGATCTAGAATCTTTTCTACCTTCACCACCACTTCGCGATTTCCGAGAACGATGATGGAATTGGCGCGTTGATCGGCGATCAGCTTGGCGTTTCCGATCGTGACGGCTTGCGGTGTGGTGTTTACCGGTTGAGTAGAGAGTTCCTCGGAAATGTTCAGTGTGCTGCCGCCGCCTCCTCCCGTGCTGGATGTGCCACCAAATTGGGATGAATATGGGTTTGCTCCGCCAGTGGTACCGGTGCCTCGTTGTTGTTGCTGCGGTTGCGGACTCGCGCCAGGCAGACCACCACCGGGTAGACCACCAGCGCCCGCGCCCTCTGTGCCCGGCTCGGTTAACGCCTGAACCAAGACTGGCAGAACGTCACCGGCGGAAACGTATTGCAAATATCGCGTCACTGGTTTTGCAAACTCAACGTTGGCATCAAACTCATGAATTAGTTCACGGATGAAAGGCATGTTGATCGGCCGCGTCACCACGTGGATACGATTGGTGCGGACGTCGGGAGTAAGTTTGATTTTACCCACGATGATCGCTTCCTCGGACAGCACGTTTAAGCCCGCGCCTTCAATCTGTTGCGGTTGCGGAACCGCCCCGGGCACTTTCACGCTGCGGACACCCGGCTGAGTGGGTGATTCGGTGCCCTTTTCGAAAATGTCCTTGAGCATGTCGGAGACTTTGCTCGCGTCCGCGCGATCGAGCTTGATAAACTCACTCACCACTTCTGCAGGCGCCACATCCACCTGGTTAATTACGCTGGCGAGCTGCCGGATGATGTCGGAATTTTGCGTCACCAGAAGAGCGGATGCTTTCGGCAAGGCGAGAATGTTGATGGTGCCCGAGCTCCCCTGAAAATATGCCATCAACACTTGTTGGAGTTCCTGGGGGTCTGCGTACTGCAGATGGAACAGGAAGCTGATCACCGGGTTGCCCGGCGGGATATCCGCTAGATCAGAAACGATTGGGACCGGCGCTTTTCGCGGATTCTGGCCCGCTCCCACAACGTCGATCAAGTCCTTGCCCGCTGGGACGAGAGAGATTCCGTTCAAGCCCATGCTCATCTCGATGATCTTGATGGCTTCTTCGCGCGACACGTCTTTGGCGATGAAAATGTTCACCTTCCCCTGCACGAAATTATCCATCACCAGCTTCTTGCCGGTGAGCTGTTCGTAAAGATGCAGCACATCGACAACATCGCTGTTCGGGAATTGAAGCCGAACCATAGCGGGCGCGTTCGCAGGGGGAGGCGCAGGGGCTTCCACTGGAGGCGTGTTCGCAACCTTGGGAACAGATGTTTCGGGGCGAGCTGGTTTGTTCTGACCCAAAACGGCGGACGCGCTGGCAAGCACAAGCGTCGCGATGCAGAAAAAGCGGTGCACAGCCTTATTTGGATGGATGGGCGACGCTAGTGCATTTATGAGACCCGTCAAAATATTTCCCTCCGTTGAAACGATCCTGAAGCTGGACGCAGCGGGGAGGAGCTTATAAGAGATTGCGATCATTGCAAATGAGCTTGGAATCGTTCTTCTCTGGTCCTCATCGTCGTTCTACCGGATTTTCTAGGACGTCGAAAACGATGCTGGGATTAGCAATCGCCTGTTACGTTCTCGCTTCGATCTCGGTCTCCGGCGCGGCGCAACAAACCGAAACCGCAATCGCTCAGATTCGATCAGTCCTTCAGGCACAACAGGACGCCTGGAACCGGGGTGATATCGATGGCTTCATGAATGGATACGCTCGCTCGCCATCAACTGTCTTTGTTTCGGAGGACACAATCAGACGCGGCTGGCAAACCGTGCGCGATCGGTACAAGAAAAAATATTCCAGTCGCGCGAAGATGGGGACGCTCAAGTTTTCTGATCTTGAAATCACGCCGCTCTCACCTGGTTCGGCCGTAGCGACCGGGCGTTGGAAACTGAAGCGTGCAAACGACCAGCCGCACGGCCGATTCACCCTCATTCTTAAACACCTGCCAGAAGGCTGGCGAATTGTGCATGATCAAACAAGCGCAGCGCCGCCG
>QHRI01000249.1 GCA_003221375.1 Verrucomicrobiota bacterium | reverse complement strand
CAAAATCAGCCAGTTCGTTCGTCCGCGTTTTCAAATCCTCCAGATCGAACACGCCTTCAGCTAGCCGGCGAAAAAATCGCGGCATTCCGCTCTCGAGAATTTTTCCGCGCGGGCTAAGCAAAGAAGCGTTGGGATCCAGTTCGCGCCCAAGCGGGATGAGATCGCGCTCGTTTCCACCAGTGCCATGCAAGAGCAAGAGAGTTCGGCTCGAGGCACCCTGAACAAATTCGTGAATGAAATCCGGCTGCGGCCTCATTGTTTGTTTGGTACGCGAATCGGCGGCAGAACTTTCTCGATTTGCGAACGCGCAGATTCGAGCCACGGCGGGAGGCGCAGACCGGTCCCGAGTTCTTCGATTGTCTCATCAAAGGTAAAACCGGGAGGCTCGGTTGCGATCTCAAACAGTACGCCACCGGGTTCGCGAAAATAGATGGAACGAAAATAAATGCGATCGATTACCGGAGTAACGTTGTGGCCAAGGTCAACCAGCTTTTCTCGCCACTGAAGCTGCTCTTTTTCGTCGCGCGCGCGAAACGCGATGTGATGCACAGACCCAGCCGCTACGCTCCCAACGCTTGAATCAGGCAGACAAAGCAAATCAACAATTCGGCCGGGCGCAGCTTTTTCGGAGGATGCGAAGCGAAATCGATTTCCAGATTCTTCGATTAAACGGTAACCGAACGCATCGGTGAGTAAACGCGCAGTCTTCTCGTAACCCTCCAAAGCAGCCGACACACTGTGAAACCCTCGGAGCGCATGTCCCGGAGGAACCGGGCTATCGGGCCATTGCGCGATGGTCGCGAGCGAATTTGAAGCGATGAGCTCAAGCAGAAGTCCATCAGGATCGACAAAACGAATCACGTCTTCTCCAAAACGCGACGCGCTCCTTTCCGCGGTAACATGCTGCTGTTTCAAACGCTCCAGCCAATATCCAACTGAGGTTGGAGCAATTGAAAATGCAGTCGCCTCAATTTGGCCGGTGCCACGGATCCCGCGTCGCACGCCCGGCCAGGGAAAGAACGTCAGGATCGTTCCAGGCGTTCCACGCCGATCGCCGAAATAGAAATGGTACGTTCCGGGATCATCGAAATTAACTGTGCGTTTTACAAAACGAAGACCTAGAAGTCCCACATAGAAGTCGAGGTTTCGCTGCGGATCGCTGGCGATTGCAGTTACGTGGTGAAGCCCGGCAATTTTCATTGGCACCACATCGTAAGCAAATTGAGTCAATCCGAGAAGGCTTTCGAAGATCGGGGAGACTCTTTTTGTGCTGCCTTTCCAATAAGGACCCATGCAACGATCGCACTCGCTGCAGCCAGCGTCGCTCCAATCGCCATGATTAACCTGAAAGCATGCACGAAAGATTCGGCGATCGTTTGTCCAACCAATTGTTGGGTCATCTGGTCCAACTCGTTAGGAAGTGACGCTGCGGCGAGCTTAGTCCGCTGAGGTTGCAATGATTGCCACACGGCAGGTGGGACGTTCGCATAGGTCAGTCGCCGATCGAGCGCGTCATTGAAGGAGTGAAGCATGACGATTCCGAGGACCGCAATCGCGAGCAGCCCGGCTCCTCTCGCAACTGCATTGTTCACGCCGGATGCAATGCCGACCCGATTTTGATCGACCGAATTCATAACAGTCGTCGTAAGAGGCGCGACGCTTACCGCCATGCCGGTTCCAAGCACAGCAACGGCAGGGAAAAAGGTTTGCCAGTAACCGGCGTTCAAACCGGCTAACATGAAAAGTGCGAAACCAAGGGCTGCAATTAACGGACCGACAACTAGCGGAATTTTCGATCCGTACCTTTCGACGAGTCCACCTGCCCAGCGAGAAAGAAGAAACATGATCAGAATAAACGGGAGGAAAGCTGCTCCAGCTGCAGTGGCCGAGTAATGCTGGACTTGAATCAGGTTGAGCGGAAGGAAGAACAGAGTGCCGCCCAGCGCACTGTAAAGCAAAAATGTCAGTAGGTTCGCTCCGGTAAACGTTTGCGATCGGAACAGAACCAGCGGGAGCATTGGGTTGGAAATCCGTGTCTCGATTATTAGGAAAAAGGCGAGCAATACGGCTGCTGCAACGAGCGAGGCAAACACTGATCGATCGCCGAAGCCAAGCCGTGAAGACTCGATCAGTCCATAGACTAACGCAGCCAAGCCGAATGTTACTAAAATTGCGCCTAACCAATCCAGCCCCTTGCTCTCCTTATCGGAACTCTCTGGAACATGCCACAGCGAGATAAACATTATCAGAAGGGCGATTGGGATATTAATAAAGAATATGGCGCGCCAGGAAAGATGCTCGATCAGCCAGCCGCCGACCACTGGTCCAATAGCGGTGGTAATCGCACTGAAACCCGACCATGTGCCAATTGCGCGGCCACGCTCGTTTTCTGGAAACGAGCTGCTAATGATTGCGAGACTTCCCGGAACGAGCAGGGCCGCGCCGAGTCCTTGCGCTGCACGTGCGATAATCAGTTGATGTATGTCGGGAGCGAGGCCGCACCACGTAGACGCCGCAGCGAACAGAGCGACACCAATTAAGAAAACCCGGCGCCGTCCGTAATGATCTCCGAGCGATCCGCCGACGAGCAGAAGCGCCGAAAGCAACAGCGAGTAAGCCTCGATGACCCATTGCACGTCGACGATAGTGGCATTCAGGTTCGCTTGCAGCGCGGGCAACGCGACATTCACAACCGTGCTGTCGATGAACGCCATACTGGAAGCGAGAGTTGTGGCCACAAGCACCCAGCGCCCGGCAATTTTCGAACACGGCGCGCTGGCAAAACGCGAGCGAATTATGCTCTCGTCACAAGGGTCTTGGATAGATGTAGGCATGATGGCTTCTTATTTTCGGGACGTTCGCAGCACAGACGGCATTGTGCTTTCCCGTTCTTGCAGCTTCAAGCCAACGTTGAATTTTTCATTTGCGTTGCAGTTGGATCGATTTTATTATTTAACCAGATGGTTAAATATTCTTCCAGAACTTTGAAT
>QHRI01000278.1 GCA_003221375.1 Verrucomicrobiota bacterium | reverse complement strand
CGCGGGACTGGACTGTAGCGTTTTAGGTTTTGTGGCAGCCATTGCAGGCAGGGTGAAGAAAATGGTGGCAACCAGGCTCCAGAAAATCCCAATGGCGCACGCGATACCGAGACTAGTGAGCGCAGGATTTTGCGCAAGCGCTAGCGAGCCGAACCCACTGACTGCGGTCAAGCCTGCAAGCAGGACGGGTTTCACGACGCCAGCAACGTCATGCTCAATCTCCCGCGTCTTTTGCCAGACCAACACGACGTAAATCCCGTAGTCCACGCCGATTGCCAGTACAAGACGGAACGAGAGCACATTGAGCAGATTCAAATTGATGTGCAGCAGCTTCATCGAAGCGATCATTGCTCCAATCCCGAACACGAGTGTGATGACCTGGATGATCCACAACCGAAGATTCCGATACAACAGGGCCAGCAATGAGATGTCGAAGATCGCCATCAGCGCGCTGATGATCAGCAGTTGATGATGCGACCACGGCTGCAGATCGGCGAGCGCATAGCTCCAGCCCGAGAGAATCATGGGAATTCCCGCTACGGGCAGATCGCGTTCCAAGTTTTTGCTTTGGGAATGCGTCAAAATCGGTTGGTTGGTTGTAACGAATCCCGTGGTCAATGCCGGATCATGGCCGAAGTAGCGATCAACCAGAAACCACCAACTAGACGATTTGGGAAGCTCGTCGCGCCAGTTTGGGAGAGGGACGCTGGGATTGGTGAGGTATCGTAAGTCGTCCAGCAATGTGAACGCTGGCGCGAATGAATCGCGGCTGAATCCTTCAGTATCCAGAGTCTGTTCCAACGTCTCGCGTGCCTCCGAAAAATTGACGGCGCTTAACTGCCGTCGGTTGGTCTGCATCCAATCTGGTGAAAGACAAAGCGCGGCAGGAGTGGAGAAACCTTTGATCTTTCCGGCTGCCTGGAGCTTTCGCCAATGAGCTACAATTTTCTGCCAGTAATCGTGCAGTTCCTGCGGATTCGCCGAGCGCACAATCGCCAATACCGGTTCCCAACGGACCGGCATTGTGTGCATGATTTTCTCGAGGGCCTGGCTTGCGCTGATGTTCTTCGGTTGCAGCGAACGTGTGCTGGCTTCGAAATGAAGCGCCGGAACTGGCGAAAAGCCGATCGCGGTCAGCAATAACAAAAGCACCGTTGAGAAAATCAGCATCGGCATCGGCCTTCGCACAGTCCAGTGCACGTATTTTCTTACACTCTCGAAAAGCCAATCATGACGAGTTGCCGTCTGCCGCTCGCGAACAAACAAAAACAAAATCGAACACATCAAGAGCCCGGCTACGAAAATGCCGATCGCAATGAGAGCGCCCAGTTGCGAGAAGGCCATCGAACCACTGAGTACCAGGGCAAGAAAACCGACTGCCGTGGTGAGCGCACCGAAAAAAACCGCTCGTCCAAGTTTTGCTATCGACGTCGCGATTGCCTGCCGATGTGGTTCTCCATCGGAGCGCGCCTGGTGATAGCGGCCGATCGTAAGAATCGCGAAGTCGACTCCCAGTCCGACGAGAATCGCGCAAAATCCAACGCTGATCATGCTGAGCCGACCGAAAAGGAATTGCCCCAGGGTTAGCGCGACCAGGCAAGAGAGGAGAAGGCAAAAGGCCGTGCCCAGCAGCGGAAGCCATTGGCGAAAACCTGCAAAGAAAATTGTCCCCACCAGCAGAACCGAGCCAAGCAACGTCGCCAGGACGTCGTGATGCATGGTGCGCGAAATTTCCGATGCAAAGGCCGATCGTCCGGTCACGAGAACTTGTAGACGGCCGCCATTCCATCCCTCTGTGGCGATTGCGCGAAACTTGTCTACTTCCCGCATCAAACGCTGGCATTCGAACGCGCCAGTCGACTGCTGGTTCGTTACCGCCAGAAAAACTCGCATCGTGCGATCTGGTGACGTGAGCGGTTGTTCCTGCTCAATGATCGTACTTTCTGCAAAAGGCTTTAACGCGGGCCCAATCAGGCCGAGAGGATCGAACGAAAGCTCGAACTCTGGGCGAGGTGAGCCCGCTTCGATCTGTTGGCGCAATCGACGAAGACGTTCCCGAATTTTCTCCGGTTGCAGGACTGAAATGGTCTCGCGGAAGGCGTTCGGCTCCAGATTGAGAAGCAGCGGCACCGCGATGGATTGAAGATCACGAATTCCGTCAGGCGCGGACATTGGCGAACCGGTGAGCACGCGTACAGACCAGGGCTGCTGTCGCAATCTTTCGGCAAAGACTGGAGCGAACTCGTCAAGTTTATCTATGTCATTCGGCTCGCACAGGAGCGCGAACGTGAGCTCCCGCGTTTGCTCGAAATCGCGATCGTAAATCTTGAGACCTTGCACCGACGAAAACTTGCCGGGCAAAACGTTGAAGATTTCGGAATCGAGTTGCAGTGACGTAGTAAGAAGTGCGATGCAAGCAACGGTCAGCAGAACCACGCCGCACCACACCAGCGTGCGTCGCTGGGTTACGGTTCGGGCGATGAAATCACTGACGCGCATGAAATGCCTAGTGTTCTGTAATCGAGGCGGCTTTACAATCGTTGAGCGAAGTCTCTCATTAACACCGGGCTTCAGGCCGCTGCCTATCGTATCGCCGACGTGGCTCGGTCAAGGATTCGCCATCATCACCGGCCTGAAGGGGTGTTAATCAGAACTGGAATAGAAACGTCTCATTGTCGGCTGAATATCGCAGGGTCTTTCGGTCCGGTGCGCGAAGGAATTGATCTCGTAAACCGAGCCAGCCGCGCAATTGGGACGGCGCTTGTGCTACCGGACCTGACCATCCCTGACGGGCCAATCCTCCTTTAACTTCAGCGAAGTTCGAATCTTGTCGCAGCGAAAGCAGCGTGATTCCCGGGCCTTTCGAAACCGTCAATTCGAAGTCGCCGGTTTTAGAAAAGCGCACGAG
>QHRI01000277.1 GCA_003221375.1 Verrucomicrobiota bacterium | reverse complement strand
ATGATAGCCTGCTCGGAGACGTTGAGGTCGAGCTCTTGCAGTCGGCGTACATTGTAATCGCCGGAGTAATCCAGCGTGTGGTGCGTATGTGCATCCATGAATCCCGGCGCGAGCGTGGCATCGCCAAGGTCGATGATCTGCGCGTTGCCTGGGACAGCTAGGTTGCTGCCAACATCGATAATCTTATCGCCCTGGACAATAACAACGCCGTTTGGAACCAGCGATTTCGATTTTCCGTCGAACATGTGAGCGGCTTTCAGCGCAATAACATTGTCAGCTGCCCGAATTGGAATCGCTCCAATGGCGAAGGCGAGGATTGCCGGAACAAGACGCGACCATCGACCCCAACCCAGGATATTCATTCCCGCGCATATAAAAGGTTCGCGCGAACAAAGCAAGGCGAAGGGCGGGAAAATGACGAACTTCGAATGACGAGCGAAGCTTGAATCGGCGGAAGAAGACTACCCTATTGCTTCCGCGCTTTCGCTGTGCTTTCAGCGAGCCCCTGTCGTGCCAAGGCGAGATCCGGATTGAGGGCCAGTGCCTGTTCGAAAGCAACAATGGCGCGCTCGTGTTGATCGAATAACGCCAGATAGCGTCCGCGATTAATCAACATGTTTGTATAGACCGGCAGCACCTTAATGTTCACTGGATCACCTTTTCCGAAGCGCAGCGTCCCGTCGGCAAGGCCGTGGATTTGCAGTCGGACGTCGGGCGAATCATGAAACCCCTGACCGTCCGCGAGATTAAAGACAAGCCCCTGTGGAACGAGTTGATATTTTTGATTAAGCCATCTGGTCAACTCGCCGTTGACTGAGTCGAAGGAAAGCAAATCGTTCGTCATGTATACCGGTGCCATCCCGCTTTCGTTCGTCACTATCGATCGGATCATCTCTAAAAATGCTGCGCTGATTCTTTGAGTGAGTGACGGGCTTCTGGCAAAAACCCCAGGATCACGCTCCCAGTCTTTGAGATTCTCAACAAATCCATCGATCTTGTCGCGAGACCGCTCAATCAACCCGGGGTAGGCGTGTTTCAAATAATCAAAATACCACGAGCGGCGCAGAAGATTGATGTCCACAACTTTTACGTCGGGCCGGAGCCGTTCTATCTCCTGCGCATAGAGCATGGGCGAGACAACCTGCCAATCCTGCGTGAGCAGAAGGCCGTTGGGCGCAATCGTGCTCAACAGATTTTCAACGTAATCATGCGCAATGAAGTATTGCCTGCGATTATTAAAAGGCCAGTTCGCAGCGATAATCGTCGCGCAAATAACCAGGACAACTGTTGTAGCCGCTACAGAGAATTTCCCGACTGGCGCACGCTTGGAGACAGCCCATTGAATCATCCATCGAATGCCAAGGGCAGCGGCAATCGCGATCGAAATAAATGTCGGCAGATAATACGCATCTTTGTCCTCGGCAATTTCATAGCTGACGGCGTAAGCCAAATCAGCGATCATAACAGTCAGAAGAAACCAGAAAGTCGTACGATCTCGCTTGAAAGCGTCAACGAAACCCGCGAGAGCCAGGACGAGCGACACCGGAAGCCACGGAAAGCCGAACTCGCGCAATGCCATTCCGCAGAATTCAGTAAACTGTGCTCCTATTATCTCCGGCTTGAAGGAGAAATAGACCTGATACTGCCTGCCCGTGATGTGCCACCATATTTCCTGCAGCGAACGCGGATGGCCCCAGTGGATGACAGGCGAGTGGGAGGCCGCAAACAATGACCGCGATGGCAGGAAGCGTCAGCGCCACTGTGACATGATGAACGCCGAGGGCCAACCCGAACATCAGCGCAGCTGCATAAAGGAAAGTGTCGTGCCTCGTGATCGGCAAAGCGACCTGACCAACCTTCGACGCGGTCCAGATATGCATCCTGTCTTCGACAATGCGTCGGCGCCAGCGAAGCATCAGGAAGAGAATAACTAGTATTAGTAGTGTATTCAGTGAGTAGACCTCGGTGATGGTCGCATACGACCAAAGCGTGCGGGAAAACGCCATCAGCAACCCCGCGCCGATAGCGGGCGCAGCCAGGATAAGGTGCGCATCGCCAGATTGCTCGATTTTCTTACTTTGCTGTGAGCCTTTCTTTCGTCGCTTCGGCGCAGACAGATATGACGCCGTAACGAGCAACTCTGCCACGGCGAGCGTAAGCATCGCGCAGGCGAGAGCGGCAAAAAGTGCAGATGAAAAATTGATCCGTTGCGCGACGTTTCCAAAAGGCAAAAGCGATGCAAGGTGAGCGAGGATGATCCACAACGGAACGCCCGGGGGATGCGCGATTCCCAAGCCCCGAGCAACTACGATTAGTTCTCCGCTGTCGGTCAAGGTAACCGTCGGAGCCAGCGTCCAGCCATAAAGCACCAGCGCTACAAGAAACACGATTCCAGCACAGACTAACTCCACCGAGGCCAGAGGAATCATTCGAGAATTCGTCACCTGGGCGGATTTTGAAGGGGGCTTGGATGTCGCCGTGGTCTGCTGAATCGGCCCGCGAGTCATTGCGTATCGTCTCGCAAACTCGCCGTCCTGCAAATCGGTGATCAATATCAGGGTTCGCAAATCACACGCCTGCCTCAAGCACCTCTGGAACCGTTTTGGCAACCGATCATCCAAATCGAAGACCTCAATTATCAATTCAAGTTGCTTGTGTCCGGCACTTTCTTCGCTTGAGTCGCGAGTGATGAAACTCCGAGGCTTTTCGAGACACTCGACTTTTTCAAGGTTGTCGATCCTAGCTGTAATTTATTGCGGATTCTTCGCCACAAATGTCGTTGGGCAAACGCCAACTGCCACACCATCGCCATCGGCTGCATCAGACTACGACCTTCGCTGGGGCGTAAAGATTCCAATGCGTGACAACGTAGAACTGAACGCGACACTCTATTTGCCGAAAACTCCCGACGGATCGTTACCAAAAACGCCAGTGGTATTCACGCTGACTCCCTACATCTCCGATAGTTATCACGCGCGCGGTGCTTATTTCGCGTCGCATGGGTATGTGTTCGCGCTCGTCGACGTTCGTGGCCGTGGAAATTCCGGCGGCGAATTCGAGCCATTTGTAAACGATCCGCGGGACGGGCACGACTTGGTCGAGTGGTTCGCAAAACGACCATTTTGCGATGGCAAGGTCGCGATGTGGGGCGGCTCCTACGCGGGATTTGATCAATGGGCCACAGCGAAGGAATTCCCATCACACTTGGCGACCATTGTTCCCGCCGCCGCTGCTCATCCGGGTCTCGATTATCCTTCGACCCAAAACGTGGGTCTAACCTACGACATGCAATGGTATACTTTCACCAGTGGTCGTACTGGACAGCAGAACCTTTTCGGCGATCAAAAATTTTGGCTCACGAAATTTCTCGACGCTTATAAGAAACATATCCCCTTCAAATCACTGGACTCGTTTATCGGGAATCCCTCGGTTAATTTTCAACGCGTCCTCAAACACCCCACGCTCGACGCGTACTACGACGCGATGGTGCCAGCACGCGAGCAATTTCAAAAGATCACCATCCCGGTGCTAACAATCACGGCACAATACGATGGAGATGAGCTGGGCGCGCTTGCCTATTACCGGGATCATTTCGCCAATGCCTCAGCAGAGGCGCGCGCAAAACATTTTCTCGTCATCGGTCCCTGGGATCACGCAGGCACCCGTACGCCTACGGATGAAGTCGGCGGCGTAAAGTTCGGTCCCGCGTCCGTTATCGATCTTAATGACCTCCACCGGCAATGGTACGACTGGACAATGAAAGGCGGCTCGAAGCCGGAATTTCTCAAGAACCAGGTCGCCTACTATCTGCTCGCGCCGGGCAACAGCGGCGCAAACGGTGAGTGGAAATACGCCGATAATTTCGAAAAACTGGTCGCGAATCCGAAGATTTTTTACCTCGATTCCAAAGCCGGCGATGCGAATGGCGTATTCCGCTCCGGCTCGCTCGCAGAAAAGCAGCCCACCGACGGTTCGGACACATTCATTTACGATCCCCTGGATACCACGCGCGGCGAAACAGTTGATGGACTCGACCCAAAAGAAAAGACGGCAGGCCTCGATCAAACATATCCGTTGAGCATCGGCAAGGATGGTTTGGTCTACCACACAGAAGCGCTTTCTCACGAAACACCCTTTATTGGCTGTCCGGCGGTAACGTTGTGGCTATCGATCGACACGCCCGACGTAGATCTTTCCGCTAGTCTGTATGAGATCCAACCTAATGGCACCAGTATCGTGCTTTGGAACGACATTCGCCGGTTGCGCTACCGAGAATCGCTGCGCGAGGCGAAATTAGTCAAACCTGGTGAAATCGTGCGCTGCGATTTCAACCCTGGATTGTTCGTCGCGCGTCGATTGATGAAAGGGAGTCGACTACGGCTTGTCGTTTCCGCGCTTAACTCGACCGCCTTCGAGAAAAATTATTGCTCGGGCGGAGTCGTCGCCGAAGAAACGGCGAATAACGCCCGCACCAGCCACGTGCAGGTCTATCATGACGCGACCCATCCGAGCACGATCCAACTCCCGCTGCGATGAGGCGTGAGGTTCTCGGAATTTTGATCCTCACAGGCGCATCTTTGCTGCCTGAGATGGCGGCGCGAGGCGCTCCGGAAATCGCGATCGCAATCCGTTATCTGCAGGCTGAGGGAACGAGTCACTCCCATCTCTACCTGTATCGCGAAGACGGAAAACTTCTGCGCCAGCTGACGAACGACAACTCAAGCCAGGATTCCGCTCCGATTTTTGCGCCAGATGGCGCCAGCATCGTTTTCGCGCGGGAAAAACCTGGCGGCATCCGCGAATTTTGGAGTGTTGATCCTTTCGGTAAACTATCAAAAAAATTAGAGGCAGCGCCGGATTGGTATGTCGCTGCGAAAAGCTCGCCGTATTTCACAAATGTCGAGCCCGAGGAGTCTGCATCTCCCAACACTTCAGGTTCTCCTGACGAATCTCCATCCCCCACCGCCACACCAATACCCACTTACAAATCGTCCGATGGTTCTGTCGAATTGATATTACGTGAAGATCCCAACAGTGAAGATGATCAAATTGACGGCCCGGGTCACGGAAAACATTACCTGCTCCGCGCCCTGAAAACCGGAACTGAAACTGAGTTCGAGAAAATCCCTGGGTTTTATGGCGTCTTCGGATTGCTGCATGAGACCCAGGACAAGGATCAGCATTTTCTTTTCGATGGGCCGCTGCGACTGGCGTTTTTCGACTTACATTTGAACAGCACCGACGGTGACACGGTTTTCGCGCTCGACTTCACCGGCCCGCGTCTTGTTCGGCTATCGCCAAATTGGGCTGCTCCAATTCCGCTACCTGGCGAAGCAGCTTTTCTCACATTTACAGAGAATCGTTATGTTCCCATTCCTGGCAGCAAGAAGACAGCGAACTGTTCTTATATGGAACACTGGGACGAAAGGCTGAACAAGATTCGTTACGCACGCGAAAAATCCGTCGCGCTCTGTTATGGCGCGTCGATGTATCGGCTTGACAAAAATCCCAGGGTTATCACGACGCGACGCGGTGCCGACTAATTCCTCATGAAGAAACATTGGGCGGGAGCCTTCCTTCTGGCGCTGTTGTTAGGCAATACTTTGGCCTCGGCCGAGTCACTGGATAAATTTGCGAATGACTTTTGGGCGTGGCGCGCGAAGTACGCACCGTTTACGGGCGATGATGTTAATCGCATGGAGCGCCCGGGCGGGCCCCGCGATTGGTCGCAAGCCGGTATCGATAAGCAACGAAAGGATCTCGCTGAATTCGAGACGCGCTGGAAAAAGCTCGATTCGACACAATGGCCGATTCCACAACAAGTTGACTACAGCTTGATCGGTTCGGCCTTGTCGCGAGTGCGCTGGGAACTGGACATCAATCCACGCTGGAAACACGACCCGAATTTCTATATCGCACAGACGCTCACTGCAGTGGTCGAAGCGCTAACCGTGCCGGGGCCGTACGACGCCGCGCGTAGCCGGGAAATTCTAACCCGCATTGAAAACATTCCGTCGATCCTGCAGCAGGGCACTGAGAACCTTGATACGCCGCCTGCGCCATTCGCCACGGTAGCAATCGGAGCGCTGGAAAACCTTCGCCCGCGTCTGCGTGAAATGGCGGCAGCGTTCGTAAAAACCACAA
>QHRI01000276.1 GCA_003221375.1 Verrucomicrobiota bacterium | reverse complement strand
ACTTGATTCCTGCGATGGAGAAAGCGTTAATCGATTTCTCCGCGGGCAAAGTGACTCAGCCCGTGCGCTCGATCATCAAAGTGGATGTCGCCGCGGCAACTGGATTTCTCGGTCTGATGCCGGCGCTCACACCCGATGGACTCGGGCTAAAGGCAGTGACGTTCTACCCATCCAATGCCGAGCGCGGGATTCCAACGCATATGGCGACAATTTTTCTTGTCGATCCACAGACCGGCGCGCCGCTTGCGATTATGGACGGAAGATTGATCACAGAAATGCGGACCGCCGCGGTCTCAGCAGCAGCGACGAAACTTCTAGCGGCGCCTGAATCAAAAATTCTCGCGATTCTCGGAAGTGGTGTGCAAGCGCGCAGTCATGTGGAAGCGTTGCAACTTGTTAGGCAATTCGAAGAAATTCGCGTCTGGGGCCCGACGACGAAACATGCTGAGCGATTTGCGAAAGAAATCGGTGGAAGAGCGCTCTCTGCCGAAGAAGCGGTACGGGGCGCAGACGTTGTTGTGACAGTGACAAGCTCGAAAACACCAGTGTTAAAGGGATCCTGGCTAAAACCCGGTTGCCATGTGAATGCCGTCGGCGCGTGCCGTCCTGATTGGCGCGAACTGGACAACGATGCGATGGCGAGCGTTGTGTTCGTCGACTCGCGCGAAGGCGCGTTGAAAGAATCCGGCGACGTGATTCTTTCTGGCGCGAAGATTTACGCGGAGCTGGGCGAAGCGCTGGCTGGCAAGGTTCCGGCGCGTGCAAACGAAACAACGATCTTCAAGTCGTTAGGCATGGCGGTAGAAGATATTGCCGCGGCGACGTTGGTATATCGATCAGGGATTCAGCGTGATCCCCCGCCTTCTACAACCTGAAGTGGATCGCGGATTTTCAGACTAAGAATCAAGCTTGCTGCTGCAATATTATGTGATCGGTCTCCTCAACGATCGAACGCATTTGGTTCAAGACAAACGCTTGCAAAGCAGGAGCATGCCGGAAGAGTTGGCAGCGATGGCAGATGATGGCGAACAACTCAATTCCGAGATCGACCGTGCCGTCGCCGGCGGACAATTAATGGAATCCGCGGTGAAAAATATTCATGCGTTGTTAGGCGGCACGTCATCTAATCTTTATTTGCGATCTGTTAGCCAACTTATTGATGCCGCTGAATGGTCGGAATTGAACGATCGTTTCTATCAAACTCTTGCGTTTGGAACAGGCGGGCTGCGCGGACGCACCATCGGAAAAATCGTGACCGCCGCGGAGCGCGGAAAAGCTGGCCCTGACGAACGGCCTGAATTTCCGTGCGTGGGGACAAACGCGATGAATTTCTTCAATATCAGTCGAGCAACCCAGGGACTCGTGGCTTACCTGCATGATTGGAACCGACACGAAAAAATTTCGGCAAACCCAAAACTTGTGATCGCGCATGACCCGCGATTCTTCTCGAAGGAATTTGCTGAGCTTGCCGCGAAAGTCGCATCTGAGAACGGTTGCGATGCATTTGTGTTTGAAGCGCCGCGTTCCGTCCCTGAACTTTCATTTGCGGTTCGTTATCTCAAAGCGAGCGCGGGCGGCATGATTACAGCGAGTCATAACCCACCGTACGACAACGGCTACAAGGTTTACTTTAGTGATGGTGCCCAGGTGATCGAACCGCATGCGAGTGGGATCATTGCAAGAGTGAATGCGATTGCCTCCGAAGTGTATGAACCGTTACCAAAAGACCGACAGGGCAAGGTAGCAATCATAGGCGAGGATATCGACGAAGCGTACATGCATCGGCTCGAAACGCTCGTTTTGGATCCAAAGGTGATTCGTAAGGCCAAATCGCCAAAGATTATCTATACACCTCTGCACGGCACCGGCAGCGTAATCATCAAACCGATGCTCGAGCGACTCGGTTTCAATTTTGAAATCGTACCCGAGCAGGACCATTTCGATGGGCGATTTCCTACGGTAAAATCACCGAATCCGGAAAATGCCGAGGCGTTAACGATGGCAATTGCCCTGGCGGAAAAGGAAAATGCCGATGTCGTAGTCGCGACTGATCCTGACTGTGATCGGATGGGCGCGGCAGTCCGCGCAAGCGATGGAGAAATGACGTTACTGACAGGAAATCAGATCGGCTCCCTCCTTGCGTGGTATCGAACCAAAAGACTCTTCGAGAAAGGCATCCTTAACAAACAAAACGCGTCCCGCGGAGTCATTATCAAAACGTTTGTCACAACCGATCTGCAAAAAGCGATCGCTGAGCATTACGGGCTGCGCTGCGTCGAGACGTTGACTGGCTTCAAATACATTGGCGCGAAGCTTGGGAATTACGAACACGCAATCCCGGACCGCCTCCGTCTGAACTATGTCGAGCTTTCCGAGGATGAAACCCGCAAACTGCGTCTCGAACATTCGTCATTCTATGTTTTCGGCGGCGAAGAAAGCTACGGTTACAGCGGAGCAGATTTTGTGCGCGACAAAGACGGCAACGGCGCGGTGATCATGTTTTGCGAAGTAGCGGCTTACGCAAAGACGCAGGAGAAAACAATCGATCAATTACTCGATGATATTTATTCCGAGTTCGGTTATTTCGCCGAGAAAAACGGTTCCCTCGCTTTTGAGGGAGCAGAAGGCGCAACAAAAATCACCCGTCTCATTAAATCTTATGCCGCCGATCCATTCCCGGAAATGCTCGGCTCAAAAGTAACAAACGTCAGAAACTTCGAGGCCGACAAAATCGAAGATGCAGAAGGCGAGCAAA
>QHRI01000275.1 GCA_003221375.1 Verrucomicrobiota bacterium | reverse complement strand
TTTTGTTTCGGTGAGTAACTGTTTCGCCAGAAGCAAACGCCGCGTCTGCATCAGCTCGATTGGCGACACGCCGAGCTCCTTTTGCACGATGCGCCGCAACTGACGCGAGCTCATCCCAAACTCCGCCGCGATTTCCTCCAGCCCGGCGCCCTCGTCGATCAATCCTTCATCGATGCGGCGCGTAATGAGATGAGCGACCCGATTCGAGTTATCGATCGGCGCCTGTCCCGGCGCCAGTTCCGGCCGGCACCGCAGACACGGACGGAACAATGCTTTCTCCGCGGCGAAGGCGCTCTCGAAGAAAAGGCAATTTTTCTGCATCGGCGTTTTCACCGGACAGATTGGTCGACAGTACACTCCGGTGGAGGTGACGCCGACGAAAAAGATTCCGTCGAAGCGAGGATCGCGAGAGGTCAGAGCACGATAGGCAGCGTGACTATTGATCATGCCTTACCATAAACCATCATCACTGCCAGTACTGGCCATTTTCGGACATGAAATTATTTTTAATATCGATGTCCGAAAACGGCCAGCGGGGTTCGAAAAACACCTCATCTTACAGAAATGAAGACAACAAAAGACAAAGAGGCCACTTATTCATACAGAACCATGAAGTCTCCGGTCGGCCGACTGAAATTGGTCGCGAGCGAACGCGGATTAGCGGCGATCCTGTGGGAAAACGACGATCCGAAACGAGTCCGCCTCGCACCGCTGGTGGAAGACAACAATCATCCGGTGCTCCTTGAGGCTGAAAACCAGTTAAACGGTTACTTCGCGGGCAAACTCAAGAAATTTTCTCTGAAATTCGACTTCGCTGGAACCGAATTTCAAAAGAAAGTGTGGCGAGCGCTGGCTGCCATCCCTTTTGGCGAGACTCGCAGGTATGGAGACATTGCAAAGCAAATCGGGCGTCCAAAAGCCGTGCGCGCAGTCGGAGCGGCGAACGGAAGAAATCCCATCTCCATCATGCTCCCCTGCCATCGGGTAATCGGTTCCAACGGCAAACTGACCGGCTTCGCCGGCGGTCTGGAGACTAAAGCCTTCCTGTTGAAAACCGAATCGGGAAAGGAGCATCTGTAGCCACGGCATATGACCGCCGTTGCGACGCATTGGGCGAGATCTCATGACGCGCTGTGGCGTTCACGCGCAGCGCGGCTAACCGACGCCTTTTATAATTGAAGTCGTGTTCATGACTCGTTAGGCGCGATACGGTTCGTCGCTGACCTTTTCCATCCACTCCACGACGTTGCCATTCAACACCTCTTAAATGTGACAATCGGGTCGCGAATACACGAATTGATCGCACCTCGCACGAACATCTTTAAGAGAACATGAACAAAAAAGCTGATCGTACCGATTCGAGTTTGAGCGAAACCATGTCCGCTCGGATTGAAATTCAGGAGCTCGGAGATCCCGCCCGCGAAAGGAAAATCACCGACGCGATCCTGGCTCTGGACGGCGTAATCGAAGCCAAAATCGAGAACGAAGCGGTGCACGTGTCTTACGATCCGCTCTCCACGACTGAAAAGAAAATCGAGCAGGCTGTTCGCTCCACCGGAAATACTGTCAAAGCCGCGGCGACAGATACAGAAACTGCGCATCCGGACCTGCCAAACGCGGCGAACATGGAGCAAGTTCCTGTTGAACGCGCGCACCACGACGAGCATTCCTGAGTTTCGGGAAAGATTCAGAGAAGATGGAATTCAAAGAGATCGTACCATTCACCTATCATGCGCCGCAAAACGCGCTGGACGACTTGAAGCAACGTCTGGCACAAACGCGCTGGCCTGAGCGCGAGACGACTAACGACTGGTCGGAGGGCGTTCCCCTCGAGAAGCTGCGTGCTCTCATCGACTACTGGCGCACCGATTACAACTGGCGACGCTGCGAGGAGGCATTGAATCAGTTCCCACAGTTTCGCACGGAGATGATCGCCTCAGCATTCACTTCATCCACATAAGATCGAAACATCCTAACGCGCTGCCGATCATCCTCACCCATGGATGGCCGAGCACGATCCTCCTCTTTCGGAATGTGATCGAGCCATTGACCGATCCAACTGCACATGGCGGAAAGGCGGAGGACG
>QHRI01000274.1 GCA_003221375.1 Verrucomicrobiota bacterium | reverse complement strand
TGCCCGCACCGGTAATGGCGACTTTCAAAGTCTCAGACACCGCAATCTCCGCGTTCCCGGCGCCAGTCGTAGAGATTTCGGCGGTCTTGGTTTGAAGGCCGCCTGCCTCTAACTTGCTCGCTCCGGTCATGTCCGCCAGGAGCTCGTCGACCTTTCCATCGAGTGAAACACGTGATGCGCCGCTGGCTTCAAAAACGAACTTGGGTCCGGTGAGTTGTTTTGCGGTGAGCCTTACAGTACCTCTAATCCTGGCGGCGGCTCTGGTTGGGCTTGAGATAACGACCTTAATTCCATGTGTTGGCCAGATCTGCTCGTGCGTGCGCAGACGAAGCGTGTCACCCGAGACGTCACTTTCAACATAGGAAAGCAGATTCTCATCAGTCGTGATGCGCAGAGCAGGAGACCCACTCTCCCATTCGATTATGAATGCTCCGCCGGCGTCGATCTCTGTAAATGCGCCAATCGTTCGTTCTTCGGTTTTAATCTGACGGTTGCCTCGAATTCCCACCCACCGGCATCCAAAGGTGAGAACAACGCAGGCGGTCAGAAATACAAGGGTGATCTTCTTCATGGGGAAATATGGTTCTCTACTTTCGATGCAACGATGCCTCACTTTGGATTCAAGAAAAACGGTGCTTCTTGAAGTCGTTTAAAGGCAGAGTGGTTGTAGCCACGGCGCTGCGTCGCCGTGCAAGCTGGCCTCGCAATGCCCGCCTCCAAGGCTTCGTGTTCCTTGCTTCACTTCTATTGGACGATCTTTAACTTCGCCGCCTCCACGAAAACGTCATCAACGTAGAATTCAACGCGGTAATCGCCCACGGCCCAACCCGCTTCCGGTCGCGCCAGCTTGAAGACTCCGTGGGCATTTTGGCTTTCAACAGTCGCTGAAGCTTCGTCGACTTTGTAATCCTGCGGAAAGTCTTCACCGATATTCTCCGCAATCCACACGGCCTTCACCTTTCCGCCTTTTCGCAGGCGTTGTCCCTGCCAACGCACATAAATCTGAGGTGCATCCGATGAAAACGTCGTGGTGGCTTTCCCGAATTGATCGTTTGCAAAGCTCACCGACAGTCTTTTCGACGTCGTATCCGATTTCACCTCCGGTCTATTCTCGATTTTGGGTCGTTCCGTCAGTTCGAGGGAAATTCGCTCGAGCAACTCGCCGCTCGTGGCGCGCATTGTTGTAACGTCTTTAACAATTCCAGTGCCCGGCACGAACCAGCGATCGATCGTCATCTGGCTGGGTGAGCTTTGCTCTCCGCGAATATGAAACGCATGAAATTCGCCGGCCGGGACTTCGATATCCTCGTCTCCGGTCACATCGTACTGCTGATGCACTTTTAGATCGCCCGCCTGACCATCGAAATTCCAGGTCGCGCCCTGCTTTAGCGGTGCGGCCACCATTGTCTGCGGCGGATTAAACTTGATGAGTTCGCCGTCAATATTAATCCGCGCCCAACAGGTTATTCCATGTTCGTCGACAGTAACAAGGTCTGTGTTCGTGATCGAAGCACCTCGATGCATTTCGAACTTGAGGAGTTCCTTCCCGTCGATGTTCTCCATTCCATCAAGGCGGTAGAGCACTGGTAGCCGAACTTTCCCGTCAGCGTCTTGTTTCAAATTCGAAATAGTAAGGCCTTTTCCAACTTCTTCGGTCATGCTGTATCGCCACGTCGTCCCGGGATTAGTGGGAAGAAGCGGAGCGGCGACGGCGCAGGCCAGGGGCAGACTCGACACGAGGAAAAAGATTCGCCGCATCTGAACACGCTAGGAAAGAGCGTGTGAAGGTCAATGCGCTGACGGTAGGGCGCGACCGCCGGTCGCGCCGAAGCATCCACAACGGAAGAGGTTTCCCATCAAAGCACGCTCTCGCAAAAGCCTGGTACGAAGTCAGACCACATCCGCGTGCATCGTCGGTGATTGGAACGCGCAGCAGTGCGCCCGGCGGTCGCCGCACTACCAATCTCAAGGGATCTGCGTAGTTTGCGAGCGATGCACATGATTCGCAAACGTCACCTGTTGCTCTCCAGCCTGACACTAATTTATTGCGCGCAAATTGCCGTCCTCGCGGCGGATGCGCCAACATTCGATCGACACGTAGTGGTGGTTGTGTGGGATGGAATGCGCCCGGACTTTGTCAGCGAAGAAACAACCCCGACGCTCTGGAAACTTGCGCACGAAGGAGTCACTTTTCGCAATCATCATGCCGTTTATCCGAGCGCGACACAGGTAAATGGCACGGCAATGCTGACCGGCGTTTATCCCGGCAGGAGCGGTGTAATCGCAAACTATGTCTACCGCCCGGAGATTGACCGCACCCGATCAATTAGTGTCGAAACTCCGACCGTTGTGGCCAGGGGAGATGAGCTTTCGGGCGGTAAATATATTTCGGTTCCCACGATCACCGATCTTGCTCAACGCGCAGGCGGCCGAACCGTGATCGCCGCCGCAAAGACTGTCGGTCTTTTGCTCGATCGACATGCAGGCGTTGGGCCTGGAAAAAATTCTGTCACGCTCTTCGCCGGTCAGTCGCTGCCGCGCGATATTCTTGCTCCCATCGATGCTGTGCTTGGTCCGTTTCCGTCTGCGCATCTACAACGCGACGCTTGGACGACCAAAGCAGTGACAGATTTCTTGTGGAAAGATGGTGTGCCAGTTTTGTCAGTGATTTGGCTCGGCGAGCCGGACCTAACAGAACACGAATCTGCACCCGGCGCGCCACCGGTGCTTACTGCAATCAAATCGTCGGATGAAAAGCTAGCTGCTGTCTTGGCCGCGTTAAATAAGCAGGCCGTGCGTCAAACAACCGATCTGTTTGTCGTTTCCGATCATGGATTCTCGACGATCGGGCGCTCCATCGATTTACGAAAAATCCTGACTGATGCCGGTTTCATTGCGAAGACT
>QHRI01000273.1 GCA_003221375.1 Verrucomicrobiota bacterium | reverse complement strand
TTCTTTCTCGTGGCTGCTCTTCTCTTTGGCGTCATCACCATCATAACGCTATCAAAGCCGATGTTGTATGCATAGGAATAACGCTGCGACTGACCTGCTGAAAACGTCCGATAGCGCGAGCGATTACGTTTCTGAAGAAGAATGGTTAAGCGCGCGTTACGAATCGCCGCGATGGCGGACCTACATTACGGCAAGCACTCACGTGGCATGTTACATGAAGCGTTTGCCGAGATCTCAAGCAACGCTGATATCCTGTTGCTTTGTGGCGACCTCACGGATTACGGCCTTCCCGAGGAAGCCGAGGCACTCGTCGCCGATATTCGCGCTAGTGTGAAAATCCCAATGCTCGCGGTCTTAGGTAATCACGATTTCGAATCAGGACAGGCGGAATCGGTTTGTAAAGTTCTCGATGACGCGGGCGTCAACATGCTTGACGGTGAAGCCATCGACGTCGCAGGAGTCGGCTTCGCTGGCGTCCCGGGTTTTGGCGGTGGTTTCGGCCGGCGAATGTTAAACGCATGGGGCGAACCGCTCATTAAGCAATTTGTGCAGGAATCGATCAGGCACGCTGTCCGGTTGGAACAAGCGCTGGCGAAACTACAAACAGAACGGCGAATCGTAGTACTCCATTACTCCCCTATCCGCGCCACGTTGAAAGGGGAAGATCCCGAAATTTTTGCCTTCCTTGGCTCCAGCCGGTTGGAAGAACCGATCAATCGGTTTCGAGTCGACGCGGTGTTTCACGGCCACGCCCACAACGGCATCCTCGATGGAGAGACTTCCACTGGAATTCCCGTTTACAACGTCTCCGCGCCGGCGCTTCGCAAAACCGGAAAACCTTACCGAATAGTCGAACTGTAGGGCGTCTGTATCAGGCGCCGATCGATCCGAGCGGTTTCTCCGCCATGACGCGCCAGGCTTCAACATCGGCGCGGCGGTGTGTGGGCGAAATGCATTGAACCGCCTTCAATGAGTCAAACGTCACTTCAGGAAACGGCACTTCAATCGAATGCGTCAGCAGGCGCCGATCATGAATCGATATTCTTTTGTAGAGAAGGCTCAAGTGTGGATTGAGTTTGTAATCAGACGAATCTCGCGCCGCATTACGAATGCAATGATTAAGCTGCTGCAATTGCCTGCTCATAGCGAAATGTACAAAAAGTGTTTTGATAAATTCAGGGGAACCACCGACCTCGAGCGCCTGGAGCACGATTTGTTTGCACTCTCGCGCAGCTTTCGAAAGCACTTCGTGAACTGCATCCGTACGATTCGCTCCGACGTGGACTGTCACATGCGGCTCGAATCTCGGCGCCTTATATCGTTGCGCGAGATCGTTAATGAGACTCTGGAAATAACTGCGTGCCGACTCAGCCGGAATGAGCCAGTAAGCGGTGACGATTTGCCCGGACACAAAATAATCCGTACTTAACTCCACTTTTGCAGTTCGATAATATTTCCCTCAGGATCTCTTGCATAAACGACCCGAAGCAAACCAACACCGTCAACTTGTGTTGTCACAACATCACCGACCGTACTACCCCCAGCTGTGATCACTGCCTGCAACGCTTGATCCACGTCATCCACCCCAAACGCAATGTGCGCAAATCCGGACCGATTTATTAATTCCCCCTCGATCAATTGGTCGTAGCCGAAAATCTCAAGTGTAGGGCCGTTATCGTCATAGCCAGGCAGACGCAAATGAACGCCGCGAAGATGCGCGTTCCGAAGCGATGTTAGGCCGTCCAGCCACGCGCCAGCCATATCGCGCTCGGGACCTTTGGGCTCGCATCCAAATACTTTGGAATAGAATTGAGCCAGCTTTTTCCAATCTCTGGCAATCAGGTTTGTGTGAACATATTTGGCGCGGATTGGCATTGCTTCCTCTCTTGATAAAGTTTCAGATAGTAACGCGTAATCTTCTTTTATGCCGACGAACGTTTTGGGAACCGAATTGAAATGTTGTTGTCGCGATCCGATGACTGGATTCTATCGCGATGGATTTTGCCGCACCGGACCTGAAGATATCGGGCTTCATACGGTCTGCGTGAAAGTGACGCGAGAATTTCTCGATTTTTCTGTGCTCGATGGAAATGACCTTGTCACTCCGCATCCGGAATGGGGTTTTCCCGGACTGAAGCCGGGCGACAAATGGTGCGTCTGCGTGACGCGCTGGAAAAGCGCGCTGGACCACAACCGCGCAGCTCCGGTTGATCTTGAAGGCAGTGAATTTGCCACCACGCTAATCCTAGTTTGAAGCTTCCGTTTAGTCTTTTCCTGGCGCTGCGGTACTTGAAACCAAAGCGCACGTTTCTTTCGATCATCACGCTGATCTCAATCGTAGGCGTGATGCTCGGCGTAACTGTGTTGATTCTCGTCATTTCCGTTATGACGGGCTTCGATCGCGAGCTGCGCCAAAAAGTGATCGATTTCGATGCGCACATTCTAGTGGGCACGGAGGACGTTTTGCGCGACTGGCGAACGCTCAAAACAAAAATCGACAACACACCGGGTGTCGTTGCGACGGCTCCCTACATCCAGGGACCGGTGATTGTCGAATTTCAAAACCGGCGAGTTGCACCGATGATTCGCGGTGTCGACCCCGCTGAGGAAGAAAAGGTCATCCCACTGCGGAAATTCATTAAATACGGCAAGCTCGACCTGGAAGGTGAATCGACCGTGCTCGGAATTGAGCTCGCCCGCAAACTGCAGGTCAGCGTCGGTGATAAGATTACCATCTATTCGCCGGGCAATCTTGGACAGATCCTTGATGGCATCAAAAAACTGGAAAACGCCAAGGGCGACGAAGAGAAAAAAGCGATCGATCAATTGCGCGACGTAATCCTCCCGAAAGAACTAACGGTTACTGGGATTTTTGAAACCGGGCATTACCTGCACGATTCGGAGTTTCTGCTCGTGCCGGTGTATGTGGGACAGGAGTTATACGGATTGGGAGACGCGTTGCACGGCATTACCGTCAGGACCGACAACCCCTACGGCGCTGAACGCGTGAAGCAGGCAATCGAACAATTTCTTGAGCCACCGCAATACGCGCAGACGTGGATCGACATGAACAGCCAGTTTTTCGAAGCTGTGCGACTCGAACGCACGGTGATGTTCTTCCTGTTGTTCTTCATAGTGGTCGTTGCCGCCTTTGGAATCATGAGCACGCTCATTACAGTAACTGTGCAAAAGCGGCGGGAGATCGTAATCCGCTACCGCAACGAGTTCAGTCACTGGCTGGCCTCGACATTTCATATCGAGGTCTTCCCGCGGGAAGTCTATCAATTTTCGTCGATCCCGGCAGAAGTCATCCCCCGAGACGTCGCTATCATTTGTATTGCCGCGTTTTTCATTTGCTCGATTGCCGCGCTCATTCCCGCGTACTTCGCTGCCCGTCTCGATCCGGTAAAAGCACTGCGCTACGAGTAATCTGTAGCCAACGACTCGGCGAACCGTCTCATTCTCAAGCGCCCCTGGGGCGTGGCGATAAGGTAGCGAGAAAATTATCTAGGGCCCGAAACGCGTAATCGTATCCTTCCGGCCATTCACTTTGACGTGGACCAGCAACGTTAAGAGTGTCGATCTTGTTCTGGCGGACAAAACCGGCGATCAAATGCGCGGCCTTTTCAATCGAAACGCTGGAGGAGTCAATTAATTCGTGTGGTCGTCGTTGCTCGACACAAAATTTAACCGTTTGCTCGGTTCCTCCGCTTAGTTTGCTGGAGTAAATGACGACGGTTCCATCGGAATCTTTAACATTCTGCAAAGTTCGCTCGGTCAATCCGCCGTTTTCCAACTCCTTAAGTGGATAACGATCAGGAATCCTGCCGAATTCGTCCAGACGTCCCGCCGGACACCAACCGCCGGATTCGATCCCATGTTTCAGCGCAATATCCAGCGCCGCGCGATCAACGCCCGTTTGTCCGCCTGAAATTATTTTCACCCGCCTTGGACGCGCTCAGTCACCGGTCGGAACAATATCCGCGCGCTCAACCATCAAGATCACGGTACGCTCGGGCGCGCGCGTGCGATGGCGCACAGCTTTAGGCACAACGAAACCCTGTCTGGGCGCAAGATCGACAACCCGATCTTCGAGATCGATGAGGAAATGCCCGTCGAGAATGAAAAAGAATTCATCGATCTCTTTGTGTTCGTGCCAATGGTATTCGCCCTGGATCACCGCTAGCCTGACCACCGACTCGTTCACTTTGCAAAGCGTCTGGTTGAACCATTTGTCGGTGCAGGCTTCGGCTAATTTCTGTACATCGATGAGCTCAAGCGGGCCGTGCAAAATGTTCAGGTAAGTCTTGTACGGAAAATCTTGCGGCGATTTATTGGTTTCCATTGGTTATAATTTGGTTACGGAGCAGCTCACGGGCAAAGAATCTCCTTCACACTTTACTTCGGCACTCGCTTCTCTGTCATTCGGAGCAAAAGTCGAGGAACCTCTGGATTAATTTTGGATATCAGAGTGCATCGAGAGATGTCTCGACTCCGCTCGACATGACAATTATCACTCTTCGCCGTCGAAATAATCAGTCTCTTTTCCCTTCAAAACCACTCGATCCTTGGCAGACGACTTGTTTACCTTCCACTTGCCACTGTCGGGATAGTAACTCGACTCGCCAATTGGATTGTCCGCAATCACATAATAAATGAAGTCTTCTTGGCCAGAGTTAATCAGTTGATGCGGTTCGTCGGGGCCGAAAATGAATGCGTCTCCGGGCACGACTTCGGTTATACCATCCTTGTGACGAACGTTTCCCTTTCCAGAGACGACCAAATAGAGCTCCCACTGCGCCGAATGTGCGTGATAGGGAAAAGCTGGTTTTCCTGGGGGCACTCGATTCCACTCCAGATCAAATGGATGACGTTTCGACAAATCGAGCGAGCTCGGTTCGCGTCCGAGTGCTTCCGAAATTCCCTTGAACGACACGGCGTATTTTCCGCCCGGCGATTGCCAGTTCGCTTCTTTGATCTCGTTTAGATTTACTTTGCGCATAACTAAGTCGCTGTAGTGGCGGGCGTGTCGCTACCGAAGAGGTTCATTCTTCGCCATCGAAATAGTCAGTCTCTGTCCCTTTCACGACGACTTCGTCCCGCCCGTCTCTCGTCACCGCCCATTTGACGCTGTCGGGGTAATAGCAGGAATCACCGGTCGTGCCGCCGCTGCGCGGATTATCGGCGATCACGTAATAAACAAAGTCCTCATCGCCCGCATTCCAAAGCTGATGCGCCTCGCCTGGCTGAAAGAAAAATGCGTCGCCCGGTCCAACTTCAGTTATCCCATCCTTATCGCGCACGTTGCCACGCCCAAAAACAACGAGATAAAGCTCCGACTCAGCCGCATGCGCGTGATAAGGACAAAGAAATTTCCCTTTGGGAATTCGCACCAGGGTCAGATCAAACGGGTGCCGCTTCGACAGATCGAGCGACTCCGGTTCGCGCCCAAGCGCGACGGAAACATGTTTCATAAATCGCCCAAACTTTCCCTTCGGCGATTTGCGTTCCCGCTCTGGAATGTCTTTGAGATTCGCTTTACGCATACGCAGAAATTTTCACGATAAAAGATCGTGTTAGCAACCAGGAAAAGGCTGCCGATGATGTTGAGGAGTTGATAAGCAGTTGAGTCTGCTTCCAATTTCTTGGAGGAAATCATTGCGTAAGCCACTAACAGGAGGATTGCTCCCACCCATCCAATCGCATCGAACCATATTTGGTTGTTCATGCTCAATAATTGTCTTTCGTCTGAATCTTAAGTATTCCACTTCTTCGGCAGTTTTTGTTTCAGTTTCTCGACCGGCTCGAAGAGATCGCCGAGTTTTTCAACGCGGACGAGAGCTTGGTCGGACCGGAATTTCAACAGCCCGGTGTTTTTCTTTTTCAGGCATTTTTCGACTTCGTTCCAGGTAACCGGAGTTGAAACGGTCGGTTCATCCCTGGCGCGGAGTGAATAAACACAGATGGTGGTCTTATGTTCATCATTCTGGCTCCAATCGACGAACACTTTGCCTTTGCGCACCGCCTTGGACATGTTCGAGGTGACCAAATCCGCATGTTCGCGCTCCAGATATTGCGCGAGGGAGCGCGACAAATCCTTGGTTTGATCGTAGGTGACCGACGTATTCAAGGGCACGTAGACCTGCAGACCTTTCGATCCGCTCGTTTTTGCGAACGATTTTAGTTTCATTTTGGCTAACAAATCGCGAAGCCACAGGCCCACCTGGCAGCACTGGATGATGTCGGCGGGAGGACCGGGATCGAGATCGAAGACCATCATGGTTGGGCAGTCGAGATTGTCTTTGCGAGAGAGGGAGGTGTGCAGCTCGAGGTCGGCAAGATTCGCCGCCCACACAAGCGTCGGCAGATCGTTCGCGAGGCAATAATTCATTGTCCGCTGGTTGCCTTCACTCCACACCTTTGCCGTCTGCACCCACTTGGGTCGATGCGATGGACAATTCTTTTCGTAGAAAAATTCACCCTCCACACCGTCGGGGTACCGTTTCATGGTCAGTGGACGATCCTTTAGATGCGGCAAAAGGACTGGCGCGATGCGGATGTAGTAATCGATCACCTGGCCTTTCGCGAAACCGGCTTTGGGATAAAGGACCTTGTCGAGATTAGATACTTGAATCTTGCGATCGTCGACGACTAGCTCGGCTTTCTGAGGCATCGGTGAAAGGAACGTTCAACGCTCAACGCCCAACGTCCAACGCTGAATTGAGCAAATGGTCATGCAAAGAACCGCTCGGGCGGGAGCAAAGGTTGTGGTTTGCAAATACGCGCCACGCAATGCTCCCAGCTTTCATGGCCGCTGAGGATCTCAATTTCCACCCGCAGGAAATAAATGGGCACCTTCATTTCAGCCTCAGGCAAACGTGGCATGCGCACCGAATCTTTTTCTGTTGTCACAATCATCTCCAAGTCGCGCCGAACGCAACGCTTGATGAAGCTGATTAGCTCCGCTTCGGAATAGTAGTGATGGTCGATGTAACGCATGGCCAGATCGACATGCGCGCCGAGTTTTCCCAATGCGGCTTCGAAGCTTTCCGGCGCGGCGATGGCGCTGATTGACCCGATGAACGCGTCACGTAAGCGTTCCAGCGGCGCTTTTTCCCCGGTGAAGATATTTTGGAGATAGAGCGGCCTATGCGCACATTCGATGATCTCGGCCGTTCGATTGTAACGCCGAATCCGTTTCACGAGGGCGTCATTTGGTTCCCCGGTGCTCTTTGTGATGAAGATGTAGCTGGCGCGTCTCAGATTTCGTGGCGCCTCGCGCAGAGTGCCTCGAGGAAGAAGGAATTCATTACCAAACGGGGCTTGCCGATCCACAAGGACGATATCCAGCCGATGTTTGAGATGAAGATACTGCAGCCCGTCGTCCAGAAGGAGCGTATCGACTTTCCATTTGTCGATGGCGAGCAGGCCACTTTTGACGCGATCTTTGTCCACGAGGACGATGACATTCTTCAGGTTGTCCGCCAGCATATACGGCTCATCACCAGCGGTACGCGAATCCAGCAACAGCGACGTACCGTCTGAGACAATCCGTGGAGGATCGGGATTTCTGTTGTAGAGCCGATTTAGTAAGCTTCGTTTGCGCGGCACGCTTTTGTAACCGCGACTCAAAATCGCCACCCGGCGCCCGCCTGTTTGCAGCGCGCGAGCGATCTTTTCTACGATCGGTGTCTTGCCCGTGCCTCCAACAGTCAGGTTGCCCACGCTAATCACGAGAACGCCAAGCGCGTGTTCACGCAAAATTCGTTTGCGATAAAAATAAAGCCGGAGTTGCACGAGCCGATCGTAGGCGAATGAAAGCGCGTAGAGGATTCCCCGCAAAATAGAGGCTCGAACACCGTGGCGGCGTTCGAGCACAACGTCGATTCCAAACTGTTCCAGATTTTCAAGCCGCCGGCCCATGGTAAACGGTAATCAGTGATCAGTAATCTGTGATCGGATAACATGCGCGCCTTCGTTGTTGGCGCGCGTGACGATTGTCCCCGACAACGAAGATCGAGCGGCGTGCTTCATGGCTGCAGCAATCCGATCTGGGTGTTGCAACGTGATGGCGCATATTGTCGAGCCACTGCCGCTAAGGAAAGCGCCAAGCGCACCTGCTTTTTCGGCCTCCGCGATGACCCGTGGAAGAAATGAAATCAGTTTTCCGCGAAATGGTTGATGAACATGATCGGCAAAAGCGCCGCGCAGTTTTTCGTAATCTTTCGAAGCAAAAGCGGCAGTGATCGTGCAGGCGTTTGCACAATTCTCTACCGCTGCTAAACGCGAAATTTTGGAAGGTAAGATTCGTCTGGCTAGCGACGTTTTGATTTCGAAGTCAGGAATCAAGAGGACGAAATAAGGCCGAGCCGAAACCTCGAAGCGCTGAAAAACAGCAACGCCGCGCTGTCTCGAACCCAACACCACAGTAAAACCCCCGAAGCTCGCCGGCGCAGCATTATCAGGATGACCTTCCAAGTCCGCGCACAACTGGAAAATCGTAAGGCGGTCGAGCGGACCGCCACTGAGCTGATTGAGCGTATCGAAATGGAAACGCCCGGCGACGCGCCTGTTTGAAAAACCGGTCGGCCGCCTGTGAAACGATTGGCGGATGAGGCTGTTGGGGCAATCGACCGCTGGTAACTGTCACGCTGTTATAAATGCGCAGTGCGACACCAAGACAATCGAAACCGGGACCGAGATTCGAGGTGCTTGCCGGAACGCGAACGGTAACTTGCTGCATTCGGAGACGGAGTGTAGCGACGCCCCGCGTCAGCGGCAACCGATCCGTTAAGTCACGCCGATTCGGAAGTATGTCCGTGGACACGGCCGACGAAAATGAGTTCTGGCTGGATTGATGCAAGCTTGTTTCGCGACTTCCAAGCCGAGGGAACGGATGCGCATAGGCTCTGCACAGTGGAGGAGGGCTGGGTGGAACGCTTCGGGCACGATATCCTTATCTCGTTTAAGCGAGTCCTGATTCGCGAGCGACTTATCCAGGAATTAAAGGACTGGGCAAATGGTATATCTTTCAAATTTGATCGCATTTTCGCCCGATTCGTCCCCCGAAAAAGCGAGCAACGCGACCCGCCGCGTCTCATGTGTGGAAACGCGTCCGAAAATCTACAGACCATAGCCACTGAGCGACATTTGAAATTTGGAATCGATTTCGGAGCGGGCTTTTCGGTGGGCTTGTTTCCCGATCAAAGAGAAAATCGCAGCTTTGTTCGCCACATCGCGCCGATGCGCCTGTTAAACTGCTTCGCCTATACCTGCTCATTTTCTGTGAGCGCCGCCTACGTCGGAGCAACGACTCTCAATATCGACCTTTCCAAGAAATCTCTGGCACGCGGGCGCGAGAATTTTGCAATGAACAGCCTGCCCACCATAGACCATCGCTTCATCGCCGACGATGTGATGACGGTATTGCCGCGGTTAGCACGTAAGGGCGAGAAATTTGATGTCATCATCCTCGATCCGCCAACTTTTTCGCGTTCGCCCGGAGGGAAAACCTTTCATGTTGAGAACGACTTCGAAAAATTACTCGTTGACTCCCTCGAACTGACGGAACGAAACAGTCATCTTCTGGTATCGACCAATTGCTCCACATTGCGTGAGCACGCGCTGGAAGTCATGGCCCGCTATGGTCTCAAGGCGGCACGACGCGCCGGTACTGTTCATCGATCACCTCCGCTGCCTGATTTCCCACTGGGCACAGGCGCAAGTTCGATTTGGCTGACGTTGCGTTGACAGCTCGATGCGCGCAGGGCAGGATCAGAATCCGAATCATAAAAAGAAATGGACCGCTCATCTGCCGAAGTTGCCGCCGAATTCCCGGAACGCGGAGTGCATTGGGTGAAAGAACAGGTTGAGACTGCTCTCAGCGAAACCGAGGATTATGTTCGTGAAAAACCAGCGCAGTCGCTTCTGTGTGCATTTGTCGCCGGCTACATACTGAATCGATTGCCGCTGGTCCGAATCATGGGAGGTCTCGTTCGGTTGCTCGTTGCGGCATTAAGGCCAGCGATCTTGATTTACGGCGCCGCGAAACTATATCAGGCGGCTCAAGAAGAGAAATGAGGTCGTAGGCGCGCGCTGCGGGGGGGCGCCTTTCTCAGGTCTCTTGCTCTGGCACCGCGCTGGTGATGATTTACCCGTCCAGTGTGAACTTTTCAGCGCGTGTCAGCGCATTTTTTATCGCCTCTTCAAATCCGTTGGGCGAGGACCCAACCACCTCGATCTTCTTGTAAACATGATCAGACATGCGCCCATTATTTCCTGATGGCACTATCGAACACAACAAAAAGCCGAGCTTCAGGTGGGGTGGCGTTTTGCGTTTCTATCAGCGCACGATCAAATTTGCTTTACAAACGCATCGTGATTTCGGCAGCCTCGCCCTGTGGGAAAGTTGCTGACGATTTCAGTGCTGCTCCTGGCGGCTTCTTCCTGCCTTCACGCTCAGGATCAAGAGAAGAAGCTGGTCGACCGTCTGCTCAGACCGGACATGACTCTGCAAAATACCGAGCAGAAGAAGAAATTCGT
>QHRI01000322.1 GCA_003221375.1 Verrucomicrobiota bacterium | reverse complement strand
TACCAATGGGACACTCGACTGCTGGCTTTCGACGCAGATGTACAGGAAGTGCTGCTGGATTCCATCGGGCTCGCGAACCGCGGACCGATCATTCTCATTATCGAAATTCTGATTGTCGCAACGGCAATACTCGTCATCTATTTCGGTTGGATGCAATTGCGCGCGCACGCACGCGCGGACAGGGTCAAAGCGTTGTACGAACGCTTCTGCCAAAGGGCCGCTCGCCTGGGTGTCCGGCGCGATCCATGGGAAGGCCCTTCAGATTTCTCGAAGCGCGCCGCGCTTCTGTTGCCTAACGAATCGGAGCGCATTCGTCAAATTTCGGAGACCTACATCGCGCTGCGATATGCGCCCAAACCAGGCGACGTAGTTTTAGAAAGGCTCGCCAAAGAAGTGAGCGCGTTTGCCGTACGTCGGTAGAGACGGCCTGTTTGTTATTTTGCCAAATCGAGTCACAGCATCCTCACTGTGCCGGCTCGATATGAACGAGCACGTCTGCTATGCGCGAGTCGCTTTGCTGGATTGCGTTTTTTACTCGATGGGCGATTTCGTGGCCGTCGTGCACAGAAATTTTGCCGTCCACCCCGACGTGGAGATCGACATAAAAATCCAGACCCATCTTGCGAGCACGGCACTTTTCAACTTCGATGACACCGGGAACCGTGCTGGCAACTGAGCAAATGGACTTAACGATTTTCCGGGGTGCGGTATCCATGATTTCGTAGAACGCAGGCCGCATCAGCCTGATACCATTCGCCGCAATGACCGCGCAGGCGAAAATGGCAGCCCAGTCGTCCGCGCTTTGCCAGCGCTTGCCACCGATCAAAGCTACTGAAATTCCGATGAATGCGGCGGCAGAAGTCAGCGCGTCGCTGCGATGATGCCAGGCGTCAGTTTGCACCGCTGTGCTTTCGACGTCTCGGCCGATCCGGTTGGCATAACGAAACAAACCTTCTTTTATCACGATCACCGCGATCAGTATCACGAGGGTGTACGGCGCTGGCGCATGATGCGGCAGGAAAATTTCGCGTACACTTTGAATGGCGAGACCTACTGCGGCAGCCAGGACTCCGGTGGCGACAATCACTGCCGCAATTGGCTCGGCTTTCCCGTGTCCGTAGGGATGGGAAGCATCAGGCGGACGGGCCGCAACTTTCAGCCCGCTCCAGATGACAAACGAGCCCGCGACATCGAGCCCGGACTCGATGCCATCGGCTATGAGAACATAAGCGTGACCAAAAACGCCACCGACAATCTTTGCGACCGCTAAAACCGAATTCACGATCATCCCGAAGAGTGCGACCCGGGCACCGGTTTGCCAGGCAGAGGAAGTCATGCCGCCAGGCCTACGGCGCGTTTGCAGATTGTCTGCGGAGGCGTGAGGATGCTGGGGCGAGGACATCATGAAAACTATAAACGCAGCCGTGTACGAAACGCACGGAAATCCGGCGGACGTATTACACGTTGAATCAGGCCCATGGCCGACCCCCGCCGCTGGCGAAGTGATCGTGAAAATGCGCGCAGCGCCAATCAATCCGGCCGACCTAAATCAAATCGAAGGAAAATATCCGGTGCGGGCTGAGCTGCCGGCGACGCCCGGTTTCGAAGGCGCGGGAATGATTGTAGAGGTCGGCACTAAGATAAAAGGCCTAACGAATGGTAGCCTGGTCATCTTACCGCACAACGTCGGCACATGGCGCGAGGCTGTTGCGGTGAACGCCGATGAACTGGTTGTCGTCCCTGAGGGAATCAAGCCAGTGCATGCAGCCATGTTGAAAATCAATCCGATGACGGCGTGGCGTTTGCTGCACGATTATGTCGATCTTGCTCGCGGCGATTGGCTGATTCAAAACGCGGCAAATTCAGCCGCAGGCCGCGCGGTCATCCAAATTGCGCGCGAGCTTGGTTACAAGACCGTGAATATCGTCCGGCGCTCAGAATTAATCGATGAACTGCGGGCCGAAGGCGGCGATGTCGTTTTGATCGATAGCGAAAATCTTCGTCACGCGGTGGAAGACGCAATTGCCGGTCCGCCGATTCGCCTGGGATTGAATGCCGTCGGCGGCGAGAGCGCATTGCGTCTGGCAAATTGTCTCGCCCCGGGATCCACCCTGGTGACTTATGGAGCGATGAGTTTGCAGCCGCTGAAAATCCCGAATGGCCTGCTCATTTTCAAAGATCTTCGGTTCCGCGGCATTTGGATTAACAAATGGTACGATAATGCGACGCCGGCCCAGCGAATGGAAGCGTTTCAACATTTGTTCGAGATGGCGAAACGCGGTCTGCTACAAACGAAAGTCGAGAAAGCTTATCCATTGAGCGAAGCGAAGATAGCCGTTGCGCATGCAGCGCTCGGGCAACGTAGCGGCAAGATTATTTTCGAGTTTGCGGCGTAGCCACAGGGGTCGTACCCTCGAAAATCATGCGTTCCTTCTCCCCCAGGGTGCTTCTTCTCATCGGCCTAACCAGTTGTCTGGTTGGACGTCATGTCGAATGCGCAACCGCTCCCGAGCCCGGCGATTTGCGCGCCGCCGGGAAAGTTAATTTCCCAATAACATGCGCGCCTTCTGTCCAATCTGAATTCTCCCGTGGCGTGGCATTGCTGCATTCATTTTTCTACGAAGAGGCCCGGCGCGTTTTCACATCGGTGGCCGAGCGCGATCCCAAATGCGCCATGGCTCAGTGGGGAATTGCCATGACGTGGTGGCATCCGATTTGGACACCACCCACTCTTGACGAGATGAGTGCGGGCAAGGCAGCGGAGGTCCTGTTGGACAATCGTGTCATGGCCCAGTCGGACCGCGCGACCGCGTCATGGCTTACGAAAACGCGATGCGTCAGCTCCGCGACAAGTATCCGGACGATTTCGAAACCCAGACGTTCTACGGTTTCGCGGTCCTGGCTGTAGGCTACGCGACACCTAACGACACGAGCCTGTCGAAACAGCTCGAGGCAGCCGCCATCTTTGAAAAGCTTCGGAAACAAAACCCAAATCACCCTGGTGTCGTTCATTACTTGATCCATTGCTACGACTATCCGGCGCTGGCTCAACGCGGGCTCGCTGCAGCGAAAAGTTATGCTTCTATCGCGCCATGGGTGCCTCACGCGCTGCACATGCCGTCGCATATCTTCACGCGTTTAGGGATGTGGGCTGAATCTGTCGCTGCAAATAAAGCTTCGGCCGAAGCTTCGCGCGCTTATGCGACCATGAGGCATCGCGATGCCACCGAAGCCGAAGAGCTACACG
>QHRI01000321.1 GCA_003221375.1 Verrucomicrobiota bacterium | reverse complement strand
AACATTGATTACCAAATCTTCAGGGCTGACGAGCTAAAGGAACCGGACTGGAATCCTTTGGTTTACATGCAGAGCCTCGCCAATAGCCTTTACCTGTTGGTTGCGCGCGATTTCGCGTCGCCAGAACAACGGATTCCAAATCTGCGTCAGCGCCTGGAAGGAATTCCCGGAGTGATCGCTCAAGCGAAAGCCAACCTGCAACACCCCCCGCGCGTTCACACGGAAACTGCAATTGAGCAGACGCAGGGCGCAATCAATCTCGTCCGCGAAGGACTTGCCCCACTAGTTGATCGCGCGCCGCAGATGAAGAATGAACTGGCGCCGTTACAGGAAAAAACTGTCGCGGCCTTGGACGATTACAAAAAGTGGCTTCAAAACGATCTGTTGCCGCGCTCCGACGGCAATTTTCGTCTCGGCGCGGAGAAATTCCGAAAGAAGCTGCATTTCGCGCTCGCCTCCGACTTATCCATGGAAGAGATCATGAAGCGCGCACAGGCCGACCTGAAACAGACGCAAACAGCTATCTACGAAACTGCGCTGCCGCTCTACAAAAAATATTTCCCCAATGCGGACGACAAAGCACTAACGGATAAATATAAAGTGACGGCTGCTGTGCTCGACAAACTTGCCGAGCAACATCCAGACGACGCCACAATTGTTGATTACGCGAAAGATGTTGTTACTGAAGCGACAGACTTCGTTAAGTCGCATCGTCTGGTCACTGTTCCGAACACGCCCCTCGATGTGATTGCGATGCCCGAATTCAAACGCGGTGTGGCTATCGCGTATTGCGAGTCACCTGGACCTCTGGAGAAGAGTGGGAGAACCTTTTTCGCCGTCTCGCCGACACCGAAGGATTGGTCAAAGGAACGGAAAGAATCGTTCTTTCGTGAATACAACAATTATGAAATTCGCGATTTGACCGTGCACGAGGCGATGCCGGGGCATTATCTGCAACTCGCCCACGCAAACGAATTCAGCGCTCCGACCCTGGTTCGCGCGATCTTTCGAAGCGGCACGTTCATCGAAGGGTGGGCCGTTTATTGCGAACAGATGATGGCGGAACAGGGCTATGGCGGACCGGAAGTGAAGATGCAGCAGTTAAAAATGCGATTACGCGCGATCGCCAACGCTATTCTCGATCAAAGCATCCACGCCGGAAACATGACCGAGAAGGAAGCAATGGATTTGATGATAAAGGAAACTTTTCAACAGGAAGGGGAAGCCGTGGCGAAGTGGAAACGTGCACGGCTCACGTCGGCTCAGCTCTCCACTTATTTCGTCGGCGCCACCGAACATCTCGATCTGCGCGCAGCGGAAGAGAAGAAACTCGGCAATGATTTCGATCTCAAGAAATACAACGACCAGGTTATTTCATACGGGAGCCCGCCGGTAAAATACGTGAAGGAATTAATGGGACTGTAGGTGGAACGCGTTGTCCTCAACGCGTTGGCAAAACAGCACTACGGCTCTGCCGCCTAACATGTGCGCCTTCGGCGATTGTTTTGCCATCGTCTTCGGAGAAGCCGATCCATCTTTGCTTTAAAGGCATCTAAAGCAACATTTGATCATGCCCAATCTCGCCACGTGGATGCGCCCGAAGGATGAAAAATGGTTTCGCCCGTTTTTCGCGAAGCATCCTGAGATCCACGTTTTCGACGCGCGCAACGGCGATGTTCCCATGGATCAAATGGACGGCCTGCTCCTGACAGGCGGTTCCGATATCACGCCGGAATTTCTGCGTCAGGAGAACGTCGACGCGAACCTGATCGACAAAGAGGATCTTGACCCCAAGCGGGACCAATGGGAGTTCGACGCGATTTCAAAGGCGCTCACGCGCGGACTGCCGATTCTCGCCATTTGCAGGGGAATTCAAGTCTTGAATGTCGCTCTGGGCGGCACTCTCAACCTCGATATTCCAGGTCATAGGTTGCCGGAACAAAAAGAGCAGGACATCCAACCATTGCGTCACGATGGCAACGCAAAGCATCGATTCGAAAAGGTAAACAGTTCACATCATCAAGCGATAGATCGCATCGCAGACGGTTTCGAAGTCGAAGCGTGGTCCGCTGATGATGATATCATAGAGCAAGTGCGCCTGCGCGATTATCCATTCGCATTGGCGGTCCAATACCATCCCGAGCGTGGAAAAATCTACGATGCGCTCTTCGAGAATTTTTTCCACAAGGTTGAGTCATTCCGAACGGATTCGAGGAATCCGGCAAAGCGGCGTTGAGGGATTGGCTGGGATGCCTCATAGCTTCGACGACTGCCGAAGCCGGCTTTTCCTCGTTACTTACCGCGGTAAATGCACCGCGCAGCTGCTGTTTCGTGCACCACGATTTCGCAAAGACCAGGACATTGCGTTTCTAATTTCTTCCAGAACCATTCTGCCATTTTCTCAATCGTAGGATTTTCCAACCCTTCGATGTCGTTTAGATAAGAGTGGTCCAACCTTTTCATCAAGGGTTTCATTGCGTCGCTGATTCTGGCGTGATCGTAAACCCATCCGATCTTTGGATCGACATCACCCTCGACTGATACTTCCACCTTAAAGCTATGTCCGTGGACACCGCGACATTTGTGCCCCTCCGGCGCGTGGGGCAAAGTCTGCGCCGCTTCAAACGTGAAATCTTTGGTCAGTCGTGCTCGCATGCTGCAGAAATTACCACCATCTCCAATACGGTGTCATCCCGAACGGAGTGAGGCACCTCTCACGAGGTCGGAAGATAACGCGAGCTATCTTGTACGATCCATCACCTATTGAGAGATGCTTCGCCGTGTTTGCGAGTCAGGATGACCACTT
>QHRI01000320.1 GCA_003221375.1 Verrucomicrobiota bacterium | reverse complement strand
AGTGTTTCTTAGTCGGGTTCTTGAGCATCACTTCACCCGTCTCGAGAAAACCAAGAATGTGGTCACCCACATACAGTGGCACTGCGCTTTCTGAGAGTCCCGCAAACCAAGTGGCGGTGCGCGTTGTCGAGCCCGGTTTTTGGGATGCGTCGGTTTGGGCGCTTAGGCATGCGGCGCGAGCCTTGTTAAAACGAGCCAGAATCGCAGCGAATGAAACGTGATCCGTTTTGCCATGGTGTGCAGGCGACCATGAATCGTGGCCTCGGATATTGAGCGGCAAACCCGTGGCTTTGCTAAAAGCCGTTTCGTAATCTTTGAAAATCTGGGAGCGCGACAGATGTCGCACCACTTCCTGGTCAGAGCATCGAGCTGCGCCCGTTCGCGTCATTCTTCTCCGCGAAGTCGCGGAAATCGCGCCCCGTCCACGGCCGTTGCAGATAAGGCTGCTTCTTGTTGAGCGTTTGGTCGCGGTCATATCCAGGCGCTCGTAATCTGAGCGACATTGGCAGCCCTCGGTACGCCGCATGCGATCAGGGCTTTGGTCGTGTCCTTTGCAGTTAGGAGGTACTTGCGCACGATCGGATGAATTGCATATGCGACTTCAGCATCTCGCATTATTTCGCGGAATTGGATTAGATGCATGTGCTTAAACTTCGTAGCGGAATGCCTTCAGCGTGCCTCTCGTCGTACCGGTTGTGGCGTCTTCCTTGCGATCATCACACAGTGCCTGTTGAAGTTGTCCCGGATTCCCCCTTCGTTTTCCCAACGTCGCTCTGCGGCAAAATCGGTCTCTTCGTTTTGTGAACTCGCGAGAGTCAGGGGACCCATGAGGCAATCAAGCAAGCGGCTCAGCGCCCGTTGTCCTGATGAAGTCGTGCTGCGATGAACAACTCGCCGGAGGTCAGCTGCAGCTGAACATCCGGCCGCCTCTTGCGGGCTGCAGCGCGAAGCTTCTTGAAAAGCGCCGCACGACTTTTTGGAGTTTTATGTTGGGCGTAGTAAAGCGTGCAGTTCTTGGTCAATGTTGGTTCCATGGTAATTCTCCATTTATTGGTGCTGGTGGCGATTGACGCGAGCGCTGATGTCTGAGCAGTTCGTATCGAGGCACGTGATATAAGCATCCAGGAACGCCGCGAAACCTATCCCTGAGACGGCAGTATTGCCCGACAAGTTCATGAGCAATCTTTCGAGCTCGTCCCTATGTGCAGCGATAGCATTCACGATTTAGTTTGGTGTGCAGAGAGAAGGGGCCGCACACCTGAGCGATCGATTGACGCTGCGATTGTTAAGGAGCCAACGTACGGCCGCGACTGCCGATTAGCTAATGGTATTTATCGACCATGCATTCATATCATGCGGGCGTTCCCAGACGACTAATCGAACAATGAGTTTTTGCGCGGTTTTGCGCGCTTTTGGAAAACGTCATTCTGCGAGGACGGAAACCATTAGATCAAACGTTTTTTTTTGCGTCCAGTGGCGCCGTTTTGCATCGAAAATTGCGCCGAGCGTAGAAAACTGCGGTGAAACGCGGGGCCCTTAGTGCGTGCGACCGCTCGAAAGCACGACCTTTGATTGCATCGGTTTGATTGCAAATAACTGGACGGAGCAAATAATCGCTCGCGCTTCTCCAAGCACGTTCCTTATTGAGCCAGCGGATCGGTCTGGCGATCTATCCCGTGAAATACTTCGCGGCGAGGGATTGGGCGCCAGCGCCTAACACATTGCCCGCTGCTTTGCTCCCCAGCAGTTTTCGCAACAAAGATTTCGCCGCGTTTTTCTCCTTCTCCGACAGATCGGCTTGATTGATCGCGGTGATCACTTTTTCCAGTGCCTCCGTAGTCGCCTGCTGCTGCGAAGTAATCGCTGCGATCGGCGCTTGTTGCTGCCGGAGAACAGTGGTTCGTCGGCTCTCATCGATAGAGATCGAGATCGGGGACGCGACACCAACTTCGAGCACTTTGACTCCGAAATCGCTTATCTTAGCAAAGCCGGACAGCAGGCCCATTCCGCTCTGATCTTCAAGAGGAGTCCAGTCGATGAGGCGGTACTCTGAAAGCTGGGCAACGGCGCGAAGCCAGTCACGGCGATTTATACCTTCTGGCGGCGGGACCGCCTGCTCACCGTGGCCGAACGCAATGGAACCTTCGCGTCGACGTTCATAGAGAAGCTGCAGTAGGCGCCCTCTGACGACAGAATCCTTCATAGACTTTGCCAATATGCTCTGCATCCCGCCCACCGACAATTCAGCTCGACGGGTGCAAGTCTGGGCAGCGGTGGCTCACTCACCAAGCCGTAGGAACCGCTGCAGAAGTTGTCGAGCGCGTCGTTCGTTTCGTCGTTCGTTCCACCATCGATTAATGCTAGAAGGATGCGGAAAGATCAAAAACCGGCGTCCATAAACGCTTATCTCCGCCAGAAAAGGCAGGTCGCAGAAGCCGAAGCAACGAGCAACGTTCTTACCGAGCAGGACGATGCGCTCGACGCGCCAGTCTAACAGGATGTCGGCGGCTTTGACCTTGCCTTTTGCGTGGTCGAACGCGTAGCCTTTGCCGCGCTTTCCGTTGTAGTGCGTGTTCAGGTGTCTCCGGCGACACGCAATCAGCTCGTCATAATTCAATCCTGCAAGCCTGGCAATCTTCTGGCCGTTCGGGCCGGCTAGTGGCTTGCGCGGGTCTCCGCGCCGCGAAGGCGCTTGGCCGACTAACCCGATCTTGTGCGTTTCGATCTTTTTCTTTTTCATGATGCCGTCAAGTCACGACAGACCGCTGCTGTACTTTTGTGCGTCCTGAGAAGCGCATCCAGGATTCCCCTCCGGCACCGTGGTTAAAGCTTTGCGTGTCCCTTCGAGACAAAGCCTGCAAGCTGAAGCGCCGGCGCGTCTAGGAAACACGTCCCTTCTAATGTTCTACGGAAACTACGGAACAAAGTTCCCGAAACAACTCGAACGGGCGATTCATCCTTAATTTTTTTCGATTGCTATCTGTTCGGACATTCGGCCAAACGACGTTTCGAGAACTTCGAGCGCAGAAATCCGTATGAAGTTGTTGAATGAGCTATTTGTCCCGGCGCGGTGTTCGACGACGTGGCAACAGTAAGGGCAATACAATAACTGGCGGCGTGATCGTCGGCATGACCGTGTATCCTCGGGACGAGAGATGCTCAAAGCTTGTCGGAATCAACATCGTAAATATCTGGTAAGCGGACTACCGAGACCATCCGGACTTGTGCATGAAAATTGTGGTTGAGGCGCTGCTTTCGCTTCCGTCAGGATCTTATAGGGTTGTTAACCATACTGAACCAGTGCCCTGTGTGATGGATATCCGCCTTGCCGATAAGGGCTGTGGATTACGATTGAGACCGTTTGACAGAGAAACGATCAACAGCATAAAGCAGCCAGCCTGCTTGCGCGTCGTAGTTGGGTGAAGAAATACGACGCCAACAAAGCCAACCTTTGTAGCACTTGGAATAGTCTAAGCACAGAGCGTGCGTGAAGACTGGGAAATCATCGCTGACAATCTCAGCAAGGCCGATTGGATTTGGGGCTGTATCTCAGCGATTGATTCCCACGGCCAAACGATTTGGATTGTTGATGCGCATCGCGGTGACGGAAAGCGTTTCGTTGCGCGCCGGGGATGAAAAGCTGACCGCGTTTGTGGAACTTGAGAGAATCACGCACGAATTAGCGGGTTCAGCGCTCCTTAGTGATGATAGTAATTGAGACCGGTCACCGTCGCGCAACTGCTCCCATAAGGCCCTTCCACTCGTCGAGGCCGCCGCGAAAGCCTAGCTCGCAGGCAGTATTGAAACTTATCCGGGCCATCATCTCGCGTCGCTTCCCGCTTTTGGTATCGTTGACGTTCCGATAGTGACGGCGCGAAACGAAGATGTGCGACGCCAGCGGATCGTGCTCCGCCTTCAATGCGGTGAGTTCTGCTTCAACGTCACGTATTGCCACAGTTAGCCGTTCGAGTGCGTCTTGAAGGCGCGCCGCACGCATACTGTTCAACTGAACATATCGGCTTCCCAGCGTCAAGCGGCTGAACGGTTGGAATTGGGGCTGCGTGTCGGCCCCATATCAGTTTTGCTCGCTTTCTGGGGCGACGGCAGATGTAATACACGACGCCTCTATGATAGCGAAGATCTATCCGTGATGCCTAGATGTCTCTGCCACCTAGGAAGGAACAGTCATCAGGAAAGTCCTCGAAATCAATAATCGTAAATTCTAAGCCGGCGTTAACGATCCCGTCGCCGGGAAACCCGCTGGGCGGTCCACCATCGAACCTCACTAGGTCGGGCCTCTCAAATTCAGAGTCTTCAAAGCCGCACGCGCCGTCAATTCCGAAGCCGAGCCTCACATCTACTTCGCCCCGAAAAATGGCGTTGTGAAACTCGAAAAGATCTCTGCCGCTGCCGGTCTCCAAGGCAAAGTTGCCTGTAAAGCCCGACCGGCTGAACCCGAAAGGCGTACGCACACCATCAATGAAGAGGATGTCGTTTCCATCCCCAGTGTCAATCTGTGTTTCATCTGTTACTCTGACACCCAAGATCTCGATCATGTCGTCTCCCATGCCCGTCTCGATTTTGAGGTTTCTAAAAATCGTCGTACCCGGACCCGCATCAATGCGGACGAAGTCATCGCCGCCCCTCATCCTGATAACGACGTCACGGATTACGCCTTGGACAGTGCCATTGACAGTTGTTCCCCCACGCCCTGTCACAAGGCCACCTTCTTGGATGATGATGTTGTTGTCACTGTCGTCACCTGTAACGACCAGGACTCCATCCTGCTCTCTCACTTCCACGTTCCCCGACGCCTGCAGCCGTATCGCCCACGCCAGGTTCAGTCCCACTGCGAAAGCGAGGACGGCTAACACACGCTTTACAGCACGATAATTCAGTTTTCTGTTCATGACCTTTGCCTCCATTGTAACGATTCGTAACTAAAATTCTGTGGCGCAAACTACGGCACGACTGTTAGTATCAGGTCATTGCCATCGCCGCCTTCGTAGCTCACTTGATAGGTGTTGCCATTGCTCGTGAATGTCCCACCATCAGGAAGATTACTGAATGTGCCCGCAATCGGCGTCGCCGCAGTATTGTTGATCACTGTGAAAACTGTGCCTGGTATAAGCGTGCCACTTCCAAGATCGGCAAAGGAAAATTGCGCGCCGGTGTTGATGGTCACGCCGTTGGCGATCACTTCGTCGGCGGTGGCGGTGTCGCTGTTCACTTCCACTTTGCAGATCGCGTCGGCGTTAAATGTCAGCGTGCTCTGGATGGTAAGAGGGCCGGGGCTGCCAGCCTCGTGCAAGTAACCGGGTGATAGAGTTGCCCCTTGCCCACTGCCTGTGCCGACGGTCACCGCCCCAGCGATTATGCCTTTGCCGCCGAGCATGCCGGCATTGACCAGCACCGGCCCGCTGCCTGTGCCGGAGTGTCCAATGTTGTTAACTATAAGTTTGCCGCGCTTGACCGTAGTTCCTCCCGTGTAGGTGTTCCTATGACTAAGAACCAGCTTTCCTCTCCCAATCTTCGTCAGCGAGCCACCCGTGCCTCGAAATTCACCTCCGTCAGTCATCACTCCGGAGAAGGTCGTGTTCAGATTGTTGCTCCCTACGGTCAGGTTGTATCGGCCGAGGAATACAGTGCCGTTGCCTTCAATTGAGCCA
>QHRI01000319.1 GCA_003221375.1 Verrucomicrobiota bacterium | reverse complement strand
GTCGTGTTTCGACCTGGCCTTTTTCTTCTTACGGATCCCGCGCGTCCCATGCGACGCGTAGAACATATGCGGTTCACTGCCCACCGCTTTTCATCTTCTCATTTTCCCGCTAAGCTCCGCGAATGGAATTAAACGGCCAGGCCCTGGCACTCTCCGACATCGCAGCTGTAGCACTCGATGGCGAGGCAGTTGAGGTTTCCTCTCTCGCAAAGCCGCGTGTTCTGGCGTCGCGTAAAGTTGTCGAAGAAATCATTGCGCGTGATTCGGTCGTTTACGGCGTAACGACTGGCTTTGGTAAACTCTCCGATGTTCGCATTCCGCGCGACGCGTTGAGCAAGCTCCAACTCAATCTTGTTCGCAGCCACGCCTGTGGAATTGGCGAGCCGCTCTCCGAGCCCGAGGTTCGCGCGATGATGTTGCTGCGTTCAAATGTCCTGGCGCTTGGCTTCAGCGGCATTCGTCTGGAGATCATTGAAATGCTTGGCGAGATGCTGAATCGGCACGTGCACCCAGTCGTTCCAGAAAAAGGATCAGTCGGCGCCAGTGGCGATCTCGCACCGCTCGCGCATCAGGCACTCACGTTAATCGGAGAGGGCGAAGCGTTTTTCGAAGGCGAACGAATGGAAAGCCGAGAAGCGTTGCGCCGTGCAAAACTAAAGCCGGCTAATCTGGAAGCAAAAGAAGGGCTGGCTTTATTAAACGGAACTCAGGCCATGCATGCGGTTGGCGGGCTCGCACTTCTCCGGGCAAAGCGGCTTACGCGGCTTGCAGACGTTTCGGGGGCTATGAGCCTCGAAGCACTCAAAGGTACTCCCGCTGCGTTTGATGCTCGGTTGCAAGACGCCCGGCCGCACGCTGGACAAAGAGCCGCGGCAAAACATTTGCTGACACTCCTGCAGGGAAGCGAAATTCGTCAGTCGCATCTTAAGGGCGATCCGCGCGTCCAAGACGCCTACAGCCTGCGTTGCATGCCTCAGGTGCATGGTGCGGTACGCGGTGCGTTGTCGCACTGCGAAGATGTGCTGCTGGTCGAATCTGCGTCAGCGACTGATAACCCACTCGTCTTCGCTGAAAGTGGAGATGTCATCTCGGGCGGAAATTTTCATGGTGCGCCACTCGCCCTTGCGTTCGATTACGCTGCAATCGCGATTGTCGATCTCATGAGCATGACCGAACGCCGAACGGATCGGCTCGTTAATCCGGATAAGAGTGAAGGCCTTCCCGCATTTCTCGCCCGGCAACCTGGCCTCGAATCAGGTTTCATGACCGCGCATGTTGCGGCCGCCTCCCTGGTTAACGAAGCGCGTGTGCTTGCACATCCGGCGAGCGTTGACAACATCACAACCTCGGGCGGAAAAGAGGACCACGTTTCCATGGGAATGACCAGCGCGTTGAAATTGCGATCGATTGTGGATCTTGCGGAAAACCTGCTGGCAATCGAATTGCTCGCCGCTGCTGAAGGCCTGGAACATCGGCGCCCTTTGAAAAGCGGCGCGGGTGTGGAACGCGCTTTTGCCACCGTTCGCAAATTCTCGCCGCCACTAACGGAGGACCGGTCACTCGCGAACGACATCGCGCGTGTTGCCGAAGCGATTCGTAACGGCGATTTTGATAGCGAGGACGAACAGTTATGAGTG
>QHRI01000318.1 GCA_003221375.1 Verrucomicrobiota bacterium | reverse complement strand
GGTTGAGCCGAAGAAAATTACGCCAAGCCAAACAAGTAATGGCAGCCAATACCTTAAAAATTTGATCGATCCATCAGACGACAGTTTTTGCATTGAGTGTTCCACAATTTACAATCGGCTGATTTGAAATCTGAAATCCGAAATTCGAAATCCGAAATTCCGAGTCCCCTCACCTTCGAACCCATTTTCATGGAACGCATATGGGGCGGACGGCGTCTTGAATCCGAGTTCGGCAAAACACTGCCGGCGCAGAAGCTTATCGGCGAATCATGGGAAATAGTAGACCGGCCCGAAGCGCAGAGCATCGTGCGCAACGGACCACTTCGCGGGAAAACTTTGCATGAACTGTGGACTCAACATCGGCACGACGTCTTCGGAGACATTCCTGACGCTCCGCGTTTTCCGCTGCTATTGAAACTTCTCGATGCTCATCAGAAACTTTCATTGCAGGTGCATCCGCCCGAAACGGCCGCCAAAGGCCTGGGAGGCGAACCGAAAACGGAATTCTGGTACGTTGCGGCGGCTGAGCCAGGCGCTGAGCTTTATCTTGGATTTCGTGAGTCGATCACGCGAGATCAACTCGAAAACGCGTTGCGGGATGGAACGGCAGCTGATCATGTTCACAAAATCCGGGTTAGAGCAGGCGATGCCGTGTTCCTGCCCGCAGGACGTCTTCATGCTCTCGGCGCAGGCAATCTGCTGATCGAAATCCAGCAGAACAGTGACACCACCTATCGTGTGTTTGATTGGAACCGCGTGGATGACCAGGGCAAGCAACGTCAGTTACACATCGATCGAGCGCTGCAATGCATCGATTTCAACGACGTTCGCCCGCGATTGTTGCTTCCCGAAGGTGAACTACTACTGCATCACAAGCTATTTGAGATTCAGAAGTGGAATCTCGATTCGCCGCGCGAGGTCGCCCCTTGCGGTCAATTTGCAATTACATGTTGTCTCACCGCCTCCATACACTACGCTGGTGTTGATCTTAAACCTGGGGAATTTTTCCTGATACCGGCCCAGTTGCAGGATCGGCGATTACATCCGCAAGCTGAACGGACGACGCTGTTGCGCGTAACCATTCCAGGTAGGGGCGATTGACCTCAATCGCCCGCATGGCGTGTTCAGTCCGGCGGGCGGTTCGGGTGAACCGCCCCTACCTTAAATCCCATTCACGCTACAATCCAAATGCGCCGCGCAATCTCGTGATTCTTCACCGGGATGGCGTTCATTTTTTGCGGCTGCTCGGATTTTTCGCGTGCAGTTGAGGCGATGAAGGCTCCAGCTCCGCACAATGCAAGGCAGAGCGACACGATCGCGATTTTCACTGGCAGCGTCATGAATTGGTTCCGGCTTTTTCGCACACCTTCACTGCAGAGCTTCTCCCAATCGGCGCAAGTAAGTAAAGCTATAAATTCCGGTACTGTGTCCGTCGGCCCACCGCGGCTGCAACGCGTAACCCCCTATGAGATCGAAGCCGACGAGCTGAAAACTCTCATCCGTATAAGTCACATGCGATCGCGAGATATGGCCGAGCAGATCTGGTTCGCCCCCGCATCCGGCACAGGGACATGCGCGTCGCAGCGTCTCCAGCTTGAAAAACGATTCCGTCCCGTCGTTCCAGGAAATGGCAACCTCGTCTCCTATCTGTTGAATGTTTGTTGGTTCCAGCCGCATTAATTCTTTGCCCGTTTAGGCCTCTCGCCGAAAATCGCCGTGCCCACGCGCACGAGGGTCGCGCCTTCCTCAACTGCGATCCAAAAATCATGCGTCATACCCATGGAAAGATGTGGAAGTTTCACATCAAATTCTTTCTCAATCGAATCGCGGAGTTCGCGCAGTTGCGCAAAATAATTCCGTGACGATTCAGCTTCGTCTGCCAGCGGTGGTATGCACATCAGTCCTTCTATCGACAATCGTGGTAGCTCAAGAAGCGGTTCCAATCCGGTACGCAGGGTCTCTGCCTTGAAACCAAATTTGGTCCCCTCTCCCGCAACATTTACTTCCAGTAACACACGGGAGTGCCCGCCGTCCTCGGCCGCGATTCTGTTCATTTCTTGCGCCAGCGCCAGCGAATCGACACCGTGAAAAAGTTCGAACAGAGGCAATGCGTGCCGAATCTTGTTTTTCTGGAGGTGTCCTACGAAATGCCACCGCAAGTTTGACGGCAGCTCTGGAATTTTCGCACGCGCCTCCTGGACCCGGCTTTCGCCAAAAACTGTATGCCCAGCTTCGACTGCCTCACGTACTTTCTCGACTGGATGCGTTTTCGTGATTGCGACAAGCTCAATTTCATTTCCTGTGCGACCGGCTTTTGCACCCGCTGCCACGATCTGCTCGCGAACGCGTTCAAGGTTTTCGGCGACACCCATTAACTCCGATTTTAGCGAATTCTACCCGTTGCGAAACCTGCTAGTAATACATCGGTCGGGTGATTATTTGCTCGCAAATCACTGTGAAATAACCCAGAACGAACGGATATGAAACGCTACTCACTTCTTCTCGGAATCATTGTTGCAGCCGTCGCTTGTTCCAGCTTACTGGCCCAGGAAAAAGCCACCATCCAGCCTAATGCAACCGTAATCAGCATACTTCAGGGCAACGCCGGCAAAACTGTCGAGTTGCACTTGAGATCTGGAGAAAAGGTCGGAGGAAGAATCGGCCAAGTTACCGACAACATCGTTTATCTTTCCCATCTGACTGGTGCCGAATTTTACGACGCTTTCGTAGATGTGAAAGATATCTCGGCGGTGGTCATTCGTGCAGGCGGACGGTAGGCTTCGCTGATGAAGCGATGATAAGTCGGACCAAGATCTTGTAGACATTTTGGGATTGTCACCGGCATTGGCGATCAAAAATATAGGGCCATGAAATTCACCAAAAACATCGGCATGGTGCTGCTTGCGGTCTATCTCATTATCGACGGACTTTTGGGGTTCGGCTTAAACCTTGGACCGTTCGTTTCGACAATCCGAATTCCAGCTGGTGGGTTCTCGATCGACCACTCCAGTGCGTTGAGCATCTGGCCAATCGTGACCAGGCCAAGCCGCCGCGCAGATTCCTGCGTGTTCGGCAGTCGTTCCAAAATCCAATAGATCGGCAGGATCGCGTAAGGCCACCGGTGTCCGGGCCCGAGTATATACCACGGCCGCACAAAAGTGGCGTTGCTGCCGCTTTCGCGAATCATGGCCTCGCCCGCCCTGCGGACGTCGATGAACGCTTTCATGACGGGGGCCGGTTGTGCCACGCTCAGATAAACAAATTGTCGAACGCCAGCCTCGCTTGCAGCTCGCAGCGCAACCTGCACGGAAACAAGATCCACATCACGAAATTGTTGCGCCTTCGCTGGAGTCGGATGCGGCGTGCCGATCAAATGGACAAATGTATCCGACCCTTGCACATCGTTTGAGTATGAATCCATACGCAGCGCATCACCAGGAATTCTCCATGCACCTGGCGGCAACTTCTTCTCTGACCCGCGCCGCACCAATGTTTTCGCCTGGTGGCCGCGCCTCACAAGCGACGGAATCAATCGACTGCCGATGTAACCGGTGCCGCCAGTCACGAAAATCTTCATCGCGGCACGATTGTAGGACAGGCGCATCGCCTGCCAATGCAAAACGGGGACCGCAGGAAGGTTGACTTACAATGTCCCGAGAATCTCAGTCATCTGCAGCGCCAGCTTCGGACCGATACCCGCCTCTTCGTGTTTGAAATAAACAAAAACGTCATGCCAGCTTCGGCTTTGTTCGCGAACGAAATTGGCCCAGCGCTGAACATCAGCACTCGTATAATCCTCGCGGCGTAAGCGCAGATATCCGTAGCCAGCTGTCGCAATTTTCGGTGCAGCGAAATCTTCAGTCTCATTGATGCAAAGTGCGACGTTGTTCGACTTGAGAATTCCCCAAACATCGTCCGCGAACCAGGATTCGTGTCGAAACTCGAACGCGGTCGGCAGCCCGTTCGGCAGGCCGTTAATGAAATCAGCCAGCACGAATGTATCTTTTTTGAAATTAGGCGGAAGCTGAAACAGGATCGGACCAAGTTTTTCGTTGAGTGCCGAAACCGTGTCGCAGAAATAGCGAAGCGTGTCCGCACATTCACGCAGCTTCGCCCAATGCGTGATTTTCTGCGGCGCTTTCAACGCGAACCGAAAATTCTCAGGAGTTAACGCATTCCAATTGTCGATCGTCTTCGGCGCGG
>QHRI01000317.1 GCA_003221375.1 Verrucomicrobiota bacterium | reverse complement strand
GGCCATCCACTCGATGCGTACGCAGATGTTTTCGCGGCGAAAAATTACCGATCGATCGCTTCACTAGGCGCGCTGGATGATCGCGCGCCGTTCAAGATTGCCGGCGCAATTGTCGAGGTTGAGAAAAAGTTTACACGAAAAGAGGGAAAACCATTCGCAGTGGTCTGGATCGAAGACCGGGCAGACATGCTCGAGGTAGTAGTGTGGAATGAAGTTTATCTGAAAGCCTCTGCCGCCTTGGTGGCGGGCCATGTTATCGAAATTAGAGGGACGCTGGACAAACGCGACGAGATTCCCCGCGCGGTGGCGCAGGAAATTAAAACTCTTTCGCCTCGAAAGCCCAATGGCGCGACTGCAGAGCCGACCGACTCCAGTCAGCAATCCGCGGTACTCTTGCAATTCTCTCCCGCCACAACGGGGGACGAACTACGCGAGGTGCGCAGGATTCTTGCCAGCTCTCCAGGCCGACGACCAGTACGATTGCTGTTTGATCGCGCAGCTGGCAACGCGCTCCGTCTTGATGCGGGCGCAGAGTTTAGTGTCAATCTCACGCGGGAGCTTGAGGATAGGCTTTCGCGTTGGCTCGTGACAGAGAAGTCGTAGCAACGCTTGCGCCCTGCGTAACCCTGAGACGTACCTGAACTACTTTCCCCGCGTGTCATGCTGAGCGAAGCGAAGCACTTCACCCAGGAAGAGTAGATCACGCTCAGACGAGGAGTTTTCCACGGTGGCGATGCGGGGTCCCTCGCGTCGTTCGGGATGACGCAAGAGAACCCGGGCTGAATTAGAAATACGAGGCGACCCACACGGTACTAGCGTTCTTTTGTGCTTTTTTTGGGGCGAGGTGTCGCTGCGGGATGCGTTTCCAGTCGCGGAAGGGCTCCCAGCAATAATGTCGCGCTTCCCAAGGCGCTGCCTGAGAAACAGAGCGGAAATTCCCGGATGATGCCGTGTGGATCTGGGACGACGGAGGATTCTGCGATCATTCGCTCTCTTAGAGCGACGGTCCAGTTGGATTGAAAGAGGGCTCCGCTGAACTGTAACTCTGCGACAGCGGGCGCAAGAGTGAACGGCACCGACGCAAATTCGATCTTGTTCGCGCAGTCGATCGGGTGGGACGTTAGATCAAAGATCGGCATCGCTCCGCTTATCCTCAACGTCACATTATTCGAATCCTGAAAGTCGATCTCTCCGCGAAGTGAGAGATCCGTATCTTTCGTCGCAACATTGAGAAAATCTATCGACGCGCGATCGCCTCCCAAAATGATATGAGCGCTTGCTTCGGTAAGGTTGATAGGACCTGCCTTCTCGCGCGACAGCTTTCCGTTCACCAACTGGATGTCACCATCAAGATAGGGATGTTGCAACGTTTGGGAGAGCGAAACATTCCCGCTCAGAATGCCGTCGGTGAAAACTTGTGGATGAAAAATCTGAGGGGCGTTCGCGAGGAAAATGGATGGAAAGTTGAGCGTGATATTCAAGGGCGATATCCGAAAGACGTTCCAATCCGTCCCGATTCGCAAAGGAAAGTTCGCTGTAAAGCTTATCGGACTGGAATTGGACATGTGAATCACGCCGCGCACATCCCAGTTATTGGAATCGATAGTTGCCTGAACATCCGCTGGGACGGGGTTTGGTTTTTCGCCGGCTCCGTGCGGAACCGACAGATAATCGAGCAAGTTATTCAATCTGGCTTCGAGCGTTCCCGAATAGTTGTGGTCGTGCGACAGATCAATTTTGCCTTGTCCGCTGAGTGAATCGTTTTTGCGCGTCATCGCCAGTTGTTCGATCTCCAGATCCGTTGCTTTCAAAGTCAGTTTCGCGCTCAGGTTATCGATAGCAGTTTTGAAAAATGTGAGCGACGCGCCCTCGACCACCAGATGGCCGCCAAATTTGCGGTCGCGGGTGTCCATCGCTCCATCGATTGTGATTTTGCCTGCAAAGTCGCCGGCGTTCGCGCCAAACAGAGACGCGAACTCGCCCAGCTGATCGATCGACGCGGAAATGTTGCCGCGAAAATCCGGACTGAGCCAGCCGGATGCGCTTGTGGGAAATGCAGCTTCACCGCTTAAAGTGAACTGATTTGCTTGTTGTTTGATATACAGCTGCTGCAGCTGAATCCGCCGATTATACACCGCTGCGCCGAGCATGATTGCCTCGGCCGTGCGATTGCGCCAGGTAAGCCCGGTCAGTTCGCTCCAAAGCGACGCGGTCACCCGATCGGGTTCGGCAAGATTTCCGCGAAAAGTGAAGTTGCCGGCGTGGA
>QHRI01000316.1 GCA_003221375.1 Verrucomicrobiota bacterium | reverse complement strand
CCGATTGCTCTTTGAGTTTCTGATCCTTGAAGGTGCACAAGCGGGACTGAGCTGGACCACGATATTGAACAAACGAGACAATTATCGGAAGGCGTTCGATGGATTTCGTCCGGAGAAAATCGCACGTTACGGCGCGCGCGATGTGAAGCGGTTGCTTGGCGACGCCGGGATTGTGCGGAACCGATTAAAAATTGCCGCCGCGATCGGGAACGCAAAGATGTTTCTCACTGTGCGCAAAGAATTTGGGAGTTTCGACGCTTACTTGTGGAGCTTCGTCGGTGGCAAACCAATCCAGAATCGGTGGCGACGCATGGCCGACGTGCCGGCCCGCACAGCCGAATCCGATGCGATGAGCCGCGATTTGCAGCGGCGCGGATTCAAGTTCGTCGGCTCAACGATCTGCTACGCGTTGATGCAAGCGACTGGCATGGTTAACGATCATCTGGTGACATGCCCGCGACACGCGGAGGTCGGCGGTAGGCGTCGCCAAAGCTGAACAATTGCTGTAGCCACCGGCTTGTGGCCGGTTCAATGCCCGTTCGGGAATTACTGGTTCTGATGGGACGGCCCACAGGGCCGTGGCTACAAGGGTTAAAGTCTAATTAATCTAGCTTCAAACCCCATCGGGTCTGTTTTCGGGCGCCTGCGGCGGTGGTCCCGGAGGTGCGGAATGTTGATTATCGCCAGAGGCAGCTTTCGCGTTCGCCTCGGCGGCTCTCTTGGCAGCCCACCTGGCTTTCATCGCCGCCGCGAGTTGAGCGCGGCGTTCCGGTGAAAGATTCAGCTTTTTCTTTGGCTTCTTAGCGGCGCCCGATTTTTTCGCTTCGATTGGCCTGGAAGGCTTCGCTTTCGCACGAGCAGCTGCTTTCTTTTTGGCTTTTGCCGCCTTTGTTGCCTCTACTGCGTGTAGTTTTTGTTTTAGTTTGGCCAGCTTCTTCGGGCCTTCTTGCAGACGTTTTTCCAGTCTTCGGATCTTCTTCCTTAAATCTTTCGGCTTCATAATTCTCTCCGCGCGCTAGTTCGCGACCAAGGCGAACTAAAACAATTGAATTTACACTTAATGACAAAATCTCGGTGATGTCACGTTCTTCTTTAGTCGTTGCGCTTTGACTTCGACCTTTCGGCACCTTCGTTTCCTTCTGTGCTGACGAATCCGCTAACCATCGAAGCGCACGAAGAAATTTGGTTACTCAAGCAACCCTTCCGGATTTCGCGGGGCACACGCACTGAGGCCCAAGTCGTAGTGGTGACGGTTAGCGATGGCGAACACGTCGGCCGCGGCGAAGGTGTCCCTCTCGCGCGTTACAATCAAAGCGCCGCTTCGGTAATAACGCAGCTCGAATTGATTAAGGGTGAGAAGAACCTGGATCGACAGAGTCTGCAAGAATTGATCCCAGCAGGCGCCGCGCGCAATGCGCTGGACTGCGCACTTTGGGATCTTGAAGCGAAAGTCTCCGGCAAACGCGCGTGGGAATTGGCTAAAATCCCGATCGCTTCTGAAGTAGACACATCGTTTACGATCAGTCTGGATACACCCGCGAAAATGGGAACGGCAGCTAGTGCAAATGCGAATCTGCCGATCTTAAAGCTGAAGCTCGGCGGCGACGATCTCGACCTTTCGCGAGTCGAAGCAGTGCGTGAGGCTGCGCCTGCAGCCCATCTACTGATCGACGCCAATGAATCATGGTCGCCTAAGCATTACCGCGAGATTGTTCCTGGTTTGAAACAATTGGGCGTCGAACTCATCGAACAACCTTTCCCAGCTCATGCGGATGAAGTCCTCGAAAGTCTCGATCATCCGATTCCCATCTGCGCCGATGAAAGTTGTCATACGACTGCCGATCTTCCTCGGCTGACGAATCGTTACGAAGCGGTCAACGTGAAGCTCGATAAAACGGGCGGGCTAACCGAAGCGTTGCGCTTTTCCGAGCGCGCACGAGAACGTGGATTCAAACTGCTGACTGGTTGCATGGTCTGCACCTCGTTAGGAATTGCGCCCGCGCGCCTTCTGGCAACCCTCGCGAACTGGATCGACCTCGACGGCCCGCTACTTCTCGCTCGGGATCGCGATCATCCCGTCCCGTATGAGAAAGGCAGGATTGGTATTCCTCCGTGCGAACTATGGGGCTAGTTACCCGACTCCTTCTCCCAACCTTAGCTACTAACTCTCGACTACCTTGAGTTAGCCTAGACCAAGGGACTCAACTGTCGGCTGGTCAATTGCCGCGGTGACCGCAAGCCCGTGATCGGCCTGGTAGTCCGCGATCGCCGCACGCGTGTCCGGGCCGAGGATACCATCGATCGGTCCGTTGTAATAACCCTCGTTATACAGTTGCGTCTGCACGTTTGCGATGACTTCGTCTGGCGGCAAATCGTTGTAACCGTAGATCGGACCATCGTAAGAATAATAAGAGTCAGGGTAATATCCCCACGCCGGATACCAATAGCCCGCATCAAAGTAGAACGGGAACGGTTGGGAATAGACGGTGACAAAAACGATCCGGTCGCCGCAGTGGTTATGCCACCAACCGCTGTCGTGCCACTGGCGCTGGTAATTCCGAAATGCCCAGTATTTTCGTCCGGAAAATTCGGAACCGCTCCAATTATTTGTGACAGCTGCGCGTCTTCCGTTCCAAAACGCGGCACTTTGAGACCTGTTCACGAACGAACTGCCGCGTTTGCTAAAGTTAAGGTCTGCCCAATTTTTATTGAAAGGTTGGCGCGGTGCCGGTCGAGCCCGTGCATCGGCCGCTCGAGACTTATTCACAAACGAACTGCTTAAGCGCGGTTGTGGACCAAGCTTGGATTCTCTGAAATCATTCGCGGCCGCTAGACGCGACGGCCGCCAAGTCGTCGACGTAGGCGGATTCACGAACGAATCGCTTGGGCGCGGACTAACCTTGGACTCTCTCCAATCATTGATGGGAGGCATCGGCCTCCGTCTCCAGGCTGCATTGCTGGTCGTTGTCGGCTGACTCCCGAATGAAGTGCTCATGCGTGGTTGCATTCGCGTCGTCCTATACATCGGCTCGCGAAAACGCGCGCTTGAAAACGCAGGCTGGCGATAGCGAACGGGCGAAACCGTGCGCTGTGGCATCGTATGCCGGACAGCGCTCGTGCCTCGCTATCCCGGATATGTCGAAAAGACTTCGTTTCATAACGCCTCCGGTGTTTAACTTTGTTAATCAAAACACCGGCTATTCGCCGAAGTTGCGCTTGGCTTTGCTACTGCCTGCGTCTGCCTTTCCTTGCCGTTATGGCGTGAGGAAACTTTTCCCTGTGTAAGGATCTTTTACTTCGGTTCCCGGAGGAAAACTCCGGACATCAATATAACCGCTGTCTGGCGAGAATGGACTGGTAACCAGGCCTTGTTTTCCGGGCACCGGAATTCCATAAGGCACGTCGCCCTTTGGGTTTTTCTTTGTGGCCGTTGCCTTCGCCACGCGGACGTTGTTGCGGTTCGGTGGTGCAGGAACCGGCGTCGGACTTGGTGAAGCCTGACTGTTCGAAATATTCGAAGCATCTGAAGCATCGCTTGGTGGAGTCTCATTGTTCTGCTTGCGCATACTTTGGCGCGGTTGCGGCGATCGAGGCTTTGGTGACGGATGCGAAAATGACCTGCGTAGCTTACTAAAAAAATCCTCGAAGGGTCCTGCTTCAACCACCCCAGGCGCACTCAAGAAGGCGAAGATCGATAGGCAGATGACAACGAGGCGAAGCGGCGGTTTCATAACGCTGGCGGATACTGCTTGCATCTTGTGAAGAATGCTAGTCTTCCTTGAAAGCGCAACAGCTACGAATGGTGAGACCACCGCGAATGTAATAACCGAATCTCAACACGTATGAAACAGCGAAAACTCGGACGCGGCGGTCCAATTGTCTCGGCAATCGGTCTTGGTTGCATGGGCATGTCGGATTTTTATGGCGACCGCGACGATGAAGAGTCCATCGCGACGATTCATCGTGCATTGGATCTCGGAATCACATTCTTCGACACGGCCGATATGTATGGGCCGCACACAAATGAGCAGCTACTCGGTCGCGCGCTACGAGGTCATCGTGCGCATGCAATCATTGCGACAAAGTTTGGGATCGTCCGCGATCCCGCCCGGCCGAACCACCGGGGAATCAGCGGAAAATCAGATTATGTTCGCAAAGCCTGCGAGCAAAGCTTGCGCAGACTGGGTGTTGACGTGATCGATCTCTATTATCAGCATCGCGTCGATCCGGAGACATCGATCGAAGAAACCGTTGGCGCGATGGCGGAGCTTGTGCGCACTGGCAAGGTTCGATTTCTCGGTCTTTCCGAAGCAGGTGCCGAAACAATTCGCCGCGCACACGCCGTTCATCCAATCACGGCATTACAATCGGAATACTCGCTTTGGACGCGCGATCCGGAGAAAGAAGTTCTTGGTGTATGCCGCGAGCTGGGTATTGGCTTCGTGCCGTACAGCCCTTTGGGCCGTGGATTTTTGACCGGGCAAATCAAACGCTTTGAAGATCTGCCTGAGGATGATTACCGACGCACGTCGCCTCGATTCCAGGGCGAAAATTTCCAGCGCAATCTCGCGCTTGTGAAGCGCGTTGAAGAAATCGCTCGCGAGAAAAAGTGTACGCCGGCGCAATTAGCCCTCGCTTGGGTGCTCGCACAGGCGGAAGACATTGTTCCGATTCCCGGCACTAAACGCCGTAAATATTTGCAGGAAAATGTCGGCGCGCTTGATGTCGTTCTCAGCGCGAAAGATTTGGCCCACATCGATGAGGTCGCCCCTCATCAAGCCGTCGCCGGTCCGCGTTATCCGGAATGGGCCATGCAGATGGTGAATCGGTGAGGTGGCAAGGACGCTACGAGACCCACGGACGACTGACCACTCGACCAATGCATTAGGCTTATCACGATCAAGCTCGTGGTAGTCGCAATCACTTTGCGCAATTTTCCAGCCTCTCTCTCGACTACTCGGATCAATCCATGCAAACACGCGAACGTTAACTTCGTTT
>QHRI01000315.1 GCA_003221375.1 Verrucomicrobiota bacterium | reverse complement strand
TACAGAACTGTAATAGTTGGCAAGGCAAATTTTTGTCTCAGATTTTATGGCTGCAAAGGAATCGGGAAGGCTGTGCTTTCGCCACCTCGCTTGAATCGCTCCCAATCGTGGGCGGGATTCGTATGGCGCGCCGTGCTCGCTCAACACAAAGTTTCTACAAATCGAATGAAGTGTAGCCGCAGTCCGCTCCACCGGACTGCGGCTTCTCCACTTCAGCAACCCCGAAGGTTTTCGGGGCTATTAACCTGCAGGTAATGCGGTATCATTACAGAAGTGTAATGATAGGCAAGACAAATTTTTAGTCGGAACTGGCGAATGCGTTTCCATTCTGTTTACACTCCCTTGGGAAAAGTGAGGCTAACGGTGGTCCCGAGACCGATTTCGCTTTGAATCCTGGCAGTGCCGCCGTGAAGATCGACAATCGACTTTACCAGAGCCAGCCCGAGTCCTGCCCCGTCAGATCCGCGTGATGACTCCGCGCGGTAAAATCGATCGAATACCCGGGGCAAATGTTCAGGAGCTATTCCCGAGCCGTTATCACTGACCGCGACCTCGAAATCCTTTTTGTGATCCGCAAGCGCGATGTGAATTGACCAGTTCTCAGGAGTAAAACGCAGCGCGTTATCAACCAGATTGCCGATAGCGCGCTCGAACAGGGCGGGATCCGCAGAAATCTCTCCCTGGCCACTGCAATTGATCGCGACATGGCGATCTTCTGCGATGGTTTCGTAAAACGCCGCAATTTTTTCCACCGCCGCGCGTGCATCAAATCGCTTCCGCGCGATCGGTTCGCGTGCTGCATCGGCCCGCGCAACGAAAAGCAAGTTATCTACGATTCCGGACAGGCGTTCACATTCGCCGATGGTGGATTCGATGGTTTCGCGGTACTCGGCGGAGCTGCGGTCCCGCGACAGAGCGACCTGTGCTTCGCCCAACATATTGGCGATCGGTGTCCGCAGTTCGTGTGCCAGATCTGCGGAGAATTGAGAGAGCCGCGTAAAGGAATCATCGAGCCGTTTTAGCATTTCATCGAAAGCGGTGGCCAGCGGCTGAAGCTCGCGCGGCCAGTTGGCAGACGTCACGTGCTCATTCAGGTGCGTCGGCCCAATTCGCTCCAGCGAATGCTTCATTTCTTCCAACGGACGCAGACCGCGCCGGGTGACTGAGATCGCGATCAAAACAGAGGCGAAAATACTTCCTGAAAGAACTACGAGAACCAAGATACCAAACCTTCTTTCAACCTGTTCATCGCTCGAGCGATCTTGCGCCACCTGGATGGTAAAGGGCTGGCCACCTGCCATGGCGCGTCTTGTCGTTAGCGCAAACAATTTCCCGTCAACTCGATATTCAGTCGGTACCGCGGTTTCGCGTGAAGCGGCCCTCGAAAAAATCTTTGCCGGCAATAACGTTTCCATTCCGGTCGTCTGCCCGATAGTCGCGCCTGCCGGATCCAGAACGCGCACCAGAAACGGAGCGCGCTGACTCCCGGTTGCGTTGATCTCCGCGGCGACCCCAGCCACTCCACCGCGTTGTTCGAAACTCGTTTGCAGCGCGTTCACTTTGTCCCCGAGCACGGCATTATCTTCCGCGAACGCGTGCCGGACGACGATCCAGTAAAAAACGCCGAGACCGCAGGCGAGCAGCATCGCCGCAGCCAGCGTAAAAAGCAGAATGAGCTGCGAAGCAATGGAGCGCGATCTAGGGCGCTTTGAGAACATAACCCATGCCGCGGATCGTATGGACCAGTTTGGTCTTAAACGGATCATCCACCTTTGCCCGCAAGCGACGCACTACCACATCGACTACATTCGTGTCGGTTTTGAATCCTATGTCCCACACGTGCTCTGCAATTTCATCACGCGATACAACTTCGCCCGACGAGTGCGCCAGATGGGCGAGCAGGAGAAACTCCTTCGGGCTAAGATTCAGCGGAACGCCGCCGCGCTCGGCGCGTTGATGGCGCATATCGATTTCCAAATCGTCGATGCGCAGCTTGTCTCGACGCGCAGGCGTGCGACGCAAAAGCGAGCGCACGCGCGCGAGCAATTCGGAAAAGGCAAATGGTTTTACTACATAATCGTCTGCCCCGAGCTCCAGCCCTTTTACCCGATCGCGCACGCCGTCGCGCGCCGTCAAAAAGATGACGGGAGTCTGCACCTTGGCCGCGCGCAATTCCTCGACCAGAGCCCATCCGTCTTTTTTTGGCAGCATGATGTCGACAATGAGAAGGTCGAACCTGCTCGCGCGCGCTGCTGCCAGCCCGGCTTCTCCATCGGGCGCAAGATCGACAGCGAAACCAGCTTCGCGCAGACCCTTTGCCAGAAAAGCCGCCGTCTTCTTTTCATCCTCGATCACCAGAATTCGCATAAGCGCAATTATCTTTTCTCGTAATCGTTACTCATAGGTCACCATCCTGCCCGTGCTACACTGCGGCGCCCTAAACAGCATGAGCGATAGCAAGCGCAAGAGCAAGACGACAGTGGACTCAGGAGACGGATCTGTCGCCTCCGGGCGGTAGAGCAATCACCAGTCCCGAAAGCAGAAACGTGGTTGCTGCAGAGAACAGGCAATAGCGGCAATAAGCGTGCAGCAGGAAAGCCTGAACGTAAAGGAACCACAGTGTAGCGAGAAACATCGCGCCGATGGTTACAATCAGAAAGATCCGTGCGCGCGTGTAGCCAAACGCCGCGAATGTGGCAAAAACGAACACACTGAAGTAAGCCAGCACGCCGAAGGAGGCGACGGGAATTCCCGCTACCCTGGCGTAGGAACTGCCCAAAACTCGGAAACAATCCGGGGATCCCCCGCAGCCGAGCGTCTCGCCCGTCAACGCCTGCACCGCGAGGTAAGTTGCATCCGCTAGCCCCGCCAGCGAAACGATCGCGGCAACAACATAGATCATCGTGCGAAATCGCGATACGGTCATGTCTGCGATTTTTTCTCCAGCGCAGCGTTGATCTCGGCCCGAATGCCCTGCGGATTCCTGTCTTTCTGATCTACCGGCTGATTATTAATAAACAGCGTCGGAGTGGTCTGGATCCCAAGTGATTCGCCGCGCTGGCGATCGGCTTCGACCCGTTCTTTGGTTTTCTCGCCGTCCATGTCTTTTCGGAACTTATCAAGATCGAGTCCGATCGTTCCCGCGTACGATTCGAACAATTCGCGCGCATTAGGGGCCTTGCTCCAGGTCTCTTGTTCTCGATAGAGCACGTCGTGCATTTCCCAAAAATGGTCCTGCAGTCCTGCGGCTTCCGCGGCCAGCGCCGCCTCGCGAGCGTGTTCGTGCACCCCAAGCGGAAAATTTCGAAAGACTACGCGCAAGCGCGAATCGTACTCTTTTTCGAGCTGGCCAACAAACGTTGCGAACATGCCGCACGGCGGGCATTGAAAATCGCCATACTCTTCCAGCGTTACGGGTGCGTCCGGGTTGCCGCGAATGTGCGCTGACTCGGTGCCACTTTTGCCGACCATCTTGTCCTCGGGAATAGAGAGCACATGTGGTTTTTTTGCGTGGTAGAGCATCGCGCCGCTCCCGATGGTGGCCAATGCGACTATGGCAACAATGACGAAAGGCAAATATCGCTTCATATATTACGAGCGGAGAGCGAAAAGTTTCGGTGCAACGAATAGGTCGTCAAGTCGTTGATTCAGGGCTTAACCACTAATTAACAACGATGCACACGAACGGAGAGAAGAAGATTTGGCCCCCGAATGACGCGAATTAGCGAATAGATGTTTAGTATTCACCCCGTTTTCTATTTATTTGCGTCTATTCGCGTTATTCGCGGGCAGACCATTCTTTGTTTTGTCATTACAGTTTTTAATTTTCGAATTTGTCTCGAATTTCGATATTCAAATTTGGGGTTTCCTTCGCGCCTCGGATTTTCGTCATTATTGACCGGTCC
>QHRI01000314.1 GCA_003221375.1 Verrucomicrobiota bacterium | reverse complement strand
CGCGCGTGAACACGAATGTTGTCCATAACACGTACGTCAATAAGTCGGTAACTAACAACATGACCGCTAACCGTGCCAGTTTTAACGGTCCGAATGGTGTGAATGCGCAACCGACAGCAGAACAAAAAGCCGCCGCGCAAAACGCTAAGAAAATGCCGCCAACTTCGCAGCAGCTGGCACGGCAGCAGGCGGCAGCCAAGGACCGTAATCTCCAGGCGTCAGTGAACAAGGGCAAACCGAACCCCGACGCGATCAAATCATTCAATAAGAACGCTGGCGAAGGCGCAGGCCAAGGCAAAGGCGGCGCACAGGAGGTTGGAGCTGCAGGCGGAGCAGGCGCTGGAAAGAAGCCAGGAAACTTATCCGAGCGCCAGGGCACAGGAGCGGGAAAAGGCGGAAACCAACCGAGCAACGTAACTGAACGTAATCTTAAGGGAAAGGGAAAGGGAGAGGGAGCAGGAGCAGGCAACGCTGGAGGCGGCGGGAACAAGGTCGGAGCTGCAAATCGCACGAACAATCAGCGAAATCTCCAAGGGAACCAAACCAAAATGCACACCGGCAAACGAGCCGGAACTGCGGGTGCCGGTCACCCACCCCGTGCGATGAATCAAATGTCGCATAATCCACAAATGGGCGCACGTAACGCTCAGACGGGCGGGAAACATCCACCGACGGGCGGGAAGCCGCCGCAAATGGGAGGCGGAGGTAATCGCCCCAAGCCGAGCGGCGGGCAACAGCAAGGAAACAAGAAAAAGCCAGGCCAACGCTGACGCTGCCGGGGCATCGTTAGAGGCGCCGCTTCAAACGGTGGCCGTAACGCGAAGGAAAGTTGCAGGAATGGAAGTGGCAGCCTGACTTTTGTTTTGGCTGTCGAACAACTCTTCCAATTCTTTCTGCAGTTCACCCGCTCGACCTTTTTTTTCCGCGGCCTCGAACGCATTCATGGTCGGCCCATAATATTTCCTGAATTCATCCACCAACCCAGCGGGTGTGCCCGGGAAATTGAACGTGAACGTGTCGCGCGCGAAGGAAATGTTCTTCGCCGGAACCCCTGCCGCTCCAAAGCGTTCGATCACATTGCTTTCAATGCCCCACGTCACTGGGCTAACGAAGCCTTCCGGCGGTGGCGGTGTGTAGTTTGAACTGATCTTCAAAATCTGCGCCACCAATGTGGGATCATTCGGAATCCAGTTACCCATCACAATGCGACCTCCTGGTCGCGTCACGCGCACCATTTCCTTTGCGACCTCGAACGGCTTTGGCGCAAACATCGCGCCGAAGATACTGACCACGAGATCAAAGGCCTTGTCCGGCAACTGCTGCAAATTGGACGCGTCCCCTTCCTGAAACTTAAGGTTGTTCAGGCCTTGCTCTCTGGCCCGTCTGTTCCCAGCCTCGACGAGGTTTCGCGCAATATCGATGCCCAGCACGTCGGCGCCGAGTTTCGCCTCTGGCAATGCCGTGGTGCCATCACCGCAGGCGAGATCGAGCACCTTGAGTCCTTTCGTGATTCCCAGTCGCTGCACCAGCGCCTCTCCGCTTTCGCGCATAGTATCGGCAATGCGCGTGAAATCCCCTTTTTCCCAGAGTGCTTTGTTTGGATTTGCGGGAGTATTCATTAGGTGAGGTTATCGGTTAGTTTGTCTGGTCGGATTTATTCGGAGCTGTGACACAACACAACAATAGAGCCAGCCGCAAACAATTCGACCTATTCGTTCAGTAACGCGGATGTTACCGAAATGCCTCTCGCGTTTAATCGGCTGTAGTGGCGGCTGTGTCAGCCGCTGTTGTTGGGCCCCGTCCGCGCGTGGGGACACGCGCCACTACACCTTAGTGCGATGAGTCTTCGTATCGCTTTCGTTACGGCAATGTCACTGTAATACGCGAATATCGATAGTAATGTTCTGTTCTCACCCCGTGAAAGAGGAACCGCTCGATACCCATTCCAAAGCACTCCGGATCAATCTCGATCCGCGCTGGTACGGCACCTTCGCCGAGATCGGCGCCGGCCAGGAAGTGGTGCGCTGGTTTTTCCGGGTCGGCGGCGCCGCGGGAACGGTCGCGAAAAGCATCTCGGCGTACGACATGAAAGTCAGCGACGCCATCTACGGTCACGTTGACCGCTACGTTTCGCGCAACCGGCTCCAGGCGATGCTCGACTACGAATTCGACCTCGACATCGAACGCCTGGCGGTGGAACGCGGCGATAACACTTCGTTCTTCGCGTTCGCCGACACCGTGGTGGCTCGGAGCTATCGCGGCACGCACGAATGCCACGGCTGGATGGGTATCAAGTTTCAAAGCCGCGCCAACGATCAGCCCAGCCAGGTCGTGATGCACATACGCATGCTCGACGAGGAAGCATCGGCGCAACAGGAAGCGCTGGGCATCGTCGGCGTGAACCTTTGTTACGGCGCGTTTTTCCTGAGTCACGTGCCGGAGGAACTGGTCGAATCGCTGCTCGACAATCTTACCACGCGTCGACTCGAGATCGACATGCTCGAGTTCAGCGGAATCGAATTTCGCAACGTGGACAACCGCGTCATGGCGCTCAAGCTCGTGCAGCTGGGTTTGAGTGGCGCAGCCATGTTCGGCCCGAACCGCGAAGTGCTGCAGCCGTCCGATATGTTGCATAACAAAGCGGTGCTGGTCGAGCGCGGCAGTTTTCGTCCGGTCACCTACGTCAATCTCGACATGTTCCAGTCCGCCCTGATCAAGTTTAAGCAGGAACCCGCAGTCGCGAACAAACCGATCCTCGCTCTGATGGAATTGACCATGCGCAATCTGCTGGCCGGCGGCAAAGAGGTTGACCGCCGCGATTTCCTCGCGCGCGCAGAAGTCCTCGGCGCGTGCGGCATGACCGTGCTCATCTCCGATTACTTCGAATACTATCGGCTCGCCGCATATCTCTCGTGGCGAACGCGCGAACGCATCGGAATCGTCATGGGTGTGCCGAGCGTGTATGAATTGTTCGACGAAAAATATTACGTCGACCTTCCGGGCGGCATTCTCGAGAACTTCGGTCGTCTCTTTAAGAACGATTTGAAAATTTACGTCTATCCGAAGCAACGCAGTCCAAAAGATGAATTAGAAACCATTCACACCGTGCAGGTGAAACCTGACCTGCAACCGCTCTACGGTTATCTGGTCGGTCGCGGCAGTTTCGTGCAGCTCGACAACTACAATCCCAAATATCTGCCGATCTTTTCACGGGACGTCCT
>QHRI01000313.1:5374-10437 GCA_003221375.1 Verrucomicrobiota bacterium | reverse complement strand
CACTTTTGCTCTTATGTTGTCGCTGTTGCCTGCGACAGCGTGCCTGGTAGGGATCGTCGTTCTGCGACAGATTCCCTCCATTTCCGAAGTAGGCGGCGTCGGCGCAGTGATAGCTGGAGTCGCTTTGAAACGAAGCGCGAACGATTAAAAAGGAGAGACGACGCAATGAATTACACAAACCTTGGCAAGACGGGGCTGAAAGTATCGCGAATCTGTCTGGGCTGCATGAGTTACGGACTAGAGGAGAGAAAGTGGGGCCTGAATGAGGAACAAGGCCGGCCGTTCATTAAACGCGCGCTCGAACTTGGCATTAACTTTTTTGACACGGCCAACATGTATGGAGACGGCAGGAGCGAAGAAGTCTTGGGCCGGGCGATACGCGATTTTGCGAAACGCGATGAGATGGTCATTGCGAGCAAAGTCTATTTCCCAATGCGGCCCGATGTGAACGGGCGAGGATTATCTCGCAAAGCGATCATGACAGAGATCGACCACAGTCTGCGGCGGCTTGGGATGGATTATGTCGATCTTTATCAGATCCACCGTTGGGATTATGACACGCCGATTGAAGAGACCCTCGAAGCGCTCCACGACGTCATGAAGTCGGGAAAGGTCCGTTACATCGGGGCGTCATCAATGTTTGCCTGGCAATTCTGCAAGGCGCTTTACCTGGCCGACCTTCACAGTTGGACGCGCTTCGTTTCGATGCAGCCGCATTACAACCTGCTGAATCGCGAGGAGGAACGTGAGATGTTACCTCTTTGCCTGGCCGAGGGCATCGGTGTGTTGCCGTGGAGCCCACTGGCGCGCGGTCGCCTTGCTCGCGCGTGGGAAACGCAGCCGAGCACAGTGCGCGGTCAAACCGACGAGTACGGCAAGAAACTTTACTCCGCGACTGAGGAACTGGACAAACCAGTAATTGATCGTGTCGGAGAAATCGCCAAGGCGCGAGGCATTCCCCATGCTCAGATCGCGCTGGCGTGGCTGTTGCACAAGCCTGCGGTGACGGCGCCGATCGTTGGTGCAACCAAATCTCACCATCTCGAAGATGCCGTGGCGGCTGTGGACGTGAAACTATCTGACGCCGAAATCAAAGATCTCGAGGCGCCATATGTGACTCACCCCATTGCCGGATTCGAATAATCAGATTTTTAAGAGAATGTTAATGAGTCGGTGCCACGTAACTTTCTAACAATATCAACCCGGTTAGTACCATGCTTCCTGATTACGTTGACTTCTTAATTAAGCGATTTCAGAAACCCGATGAGGTTCGGACTTTTGAAAAAGGACAATTCGAACTCATCAAAATTGGCGGAATGACGATTGGCCGGGCGACATACGAACCCGGCTGGAAATGGTCGCAACACGTCGCACCAGTTGCGGGGACTGCCCTTTGTCAGGTGGAGCACATTGGCATGGTGATATCCGGGCAAGCTGCATGCGCCATGGCGGATGGAAGATCTTACGTGATGAAGCCTGGGGACATCTTTTACATCGGTCCCGGTCATGACAGCTGGGTCGTGGGCGATGAACCTTATGTTTCTCTTCACTTTCTCGGTGCGGAGAAATACGCGCATGAGTGACCGAACCGCTCCCGTTTCGAGATCGTCTGCGCGGCACTACACGTGGGCAAACGTATGCGACGGATGGCGGCTGATCGATACTCCAGGACTAAGTGTCGTTGAAGAAAGAGTTCCGCCCGGCGCTCGGGAGACCCGTCACTATCACAATGAAGCGCGGCAATTCTTTTATGTGCTTTCAGGCACCGCGGTTGTTGGAACCGAAGAAAGGGAGCACCAAATTCCAGCCGGTTCCGGAATTGAAGTGGGCCCCGGTGTCCACCACAAATTCATGAACAGATCTGAGGAGGACGTGGTTTTCCTGGTTATCTCTGCGCCTTCCATGAAAGCAGACCGAGTGGACATGGAATGATGGGGACGTAGCGGGACCACGGAATGTGGTTCAATGCGTGATTAAATCGCTTCGAGCGCGGTCTTCAAATCGTCGATTAAATCGCGGACATCTTCCACACCCACCGAAAGCCTGACGAGCGAATCGGTAACGCCCAGTTTTTCGCGCTGCTCCTTCGGAACGGAAGCATGTGTCATCAGTGCCGGATGATTGATAAGGCTTTCCACGCCGCCCAAACTTTCCGCCAGCGCAAACAGGTGCGTGTTTTCCAGAAAACGCCTGGTTCCCGCGAGATCACCTTTCAAGATGATCGTTACGATTCCTCCAAAGCCGCGCATTTGCTGACGCGCCAGATCGTGCTGCGGATGGGATTTCAGCCCAGGGTAACGGACGGATTTTACCTCTCGTTGTTCCTCCAGCCAGCGCGCGATCTCAAGCGCATTCGCGCAATGTCGTTCCATTCGGAGCGCCAAGGTTTTTAGACTGCGTAGCACAAGAAAACTGTCGAACGCGCCTGCGATTGCGCCGACCGAATTTTGCAAAAACCAAATTTGATCACCGAGTTCCTTGCTGTCGCCGACTACGGCCACTCCGCCTACGAGATCGGAGTGACCATTCAAGTATTTCGTCGCGGAATGCACGACGATGTCGAATCCGTTTTCAATCGGGCGTTGAATCCATGGCGTTGCAAATGTGTTATCGCAAACGGAGATGATTTTGTGCTCGCGCGCAATTTTCGCGATCGCGTCGAGGTCGATCAGCTTGAGCAGCGGATTGCTGGGCGTTTCGATCCAAACCATGCGCGTGTTTGGTTTGATTGCGCGCTCGAAATCCGCAGCATCGGTCAGATCGACGTAGCTAAAATCAAGATTCGCCGAGCGACGGCGCACTTTGTCGAACAACCGGAATGTGCCGCCGTAAAGATCGTCACTCACAACGACATGCGATCCGCTTTCCAGCAGTTCAAGCGAGCCGCGTGGGATTAATCGAGCGCGAGTAATCGTAGCCTTTATGCTTCCCGGGGCTTTCCTGCACGTAGGTCGATGTCGCATAGATCGGAGTCATCACCGCGCCAGTGGAAGGATCGGGCTCCTGCCCCGCGTGGATGGCGCGCGTGGCAAATTCGTGTTCCTTTTTCATGTCAGTTCAATCTAACCGCGGATGACGCGAATATCGCGGATAAAACATCAAAATTGTGACCGGCGCTTTGTCATTCTGAGAGAAGGGAAGAATCTCAGATTGCTTGTTCTCAGTGTGCGGAGAAAAGCCAAAGATGTTTCGTCGCTCAACATGACAGCTAGGAAACGCTGGGATCAATCCACGTTGTCCGCGTAGTCAACGGTTCACTGCTTCGGCATGTGCAACCGCAAATACGAGAGCAGATCGGAACGCGTGACCAGTCCGAGGAATTTGTTGTCTTCCATTACGATGGCGACGCGTCCCCGATCAAACACATCGAGAAGATCCTTGATCGTCGCTTTTGGTGAGAGTATTTCGAGCTTGGACGTCATCGCTTTTTTGACCGGATCATTAAAATGCGACGGATCGCGGTGCACTTTCACAAGCACATCGGATTCATCGAGAAGCCCGAGCGCACGTCCATGTTGATCGACAACGGGAAGCTGCGAGACATCGGCGTCGCGCATCCGTTTAAACGCGGTCAGCAAAGTGTCCGTCGGCCCGACGGAAACTACTTCGCCGGCCTCGTAACGATGCGAGATCAGATCGCTTAAATCGCCATGCGGCGGACGATGAATGAAACCTTGCTCCGCCATCCAGAAATCGTCGTACATCTTGGAAAGATATTTGTTGCCTGTATCGACCACGAAGGTGACGACTCGTTTCGGCTTCGTCTGTTGACGGCAGTAACGCAATGCCCCGGCGACGAGCGTACCTGTGGATGATCCGCCGAAAATTCCTTCTTTGCGCAATAGCTCGCGCACTGTCGCGAAACTTTCCGCGTCATCAATCTCGAATGCTTCCGTCACCAACGACATGTCGGCGATCTCAGGAATGAAATCCTCGCCAATGCCTTCCACTGCCCAGCTTCCTGCTTCGAGCAGTTTGTCTGACTTAACATATTCGTGAAGGATAGAACCTTTTGGATCGGCCAGAACCATTTCGATGCCGCGCCGCGGTTTAACGCGGTTGAAAAATCGACCGAGACCGGTCAGCGTCCCCCCGGAACCGACTCCCACAACAATCGCATCAACATCGTGCCGCATTTGTTCCCAAATTTCCGGGCCTGTCGTGCGCTCGTGCGCGAGAGGATTTGCAGGATTGCCGAATTGGTTCACATAGAACGCGCCCGGGATTTCTTCGGCAAGTCGTGCAGCCACATCCTGGTAATATTCAGGATGTCCGCGCGTCACGTCCGAACGAGTGATCCGTACTTCGGCCCCGAGCGCTTTGACATGCGAGATTTTTTCCTGCGACATTTTGTCGGGAATCACCAGCAGCACGCGGTAACCTTTCGCGCCCGCGACCAGCGCAAGGCCCAGACCGGTGTTGCCTGCCGTGGCTTCAACCACCGTGCCCCCGGGCCGCAATTTCCCTTCGTCCTCTGCCGCTTCGATCATCGAGAGCGCAATCCGGTCCTTGATCGAGCCGCCTGGATTCTGATTCTCAAGTTTGAGAAAAAGCTGACATGGACCGGTCTCCAGTTGCGTAATCTCCACGAGGGGCGTGTCGCCGATTAATGACAGGATTTGAGGCGGACGCTTGGAACTGGTTTGGGGAACGGTTGGAGTTTCGACCATTGCGAATTTTTAAGGGGAGGCTATCGGCGGTTCGCCTTTATGCGACCATTCCGATTTACTGTCTTCAAGGAATTTTTGGAGCACATCGAAACGGACTTCGCCGTAGTTCAGTGCGTAGCGGAGATCGCCGCCTTTGTAAATCCAGGTCGTAGGAATCCACGTGAGTGGCATCCCGGCAAATTGCTTGATTTTGTTCTCCCCTTTGCGCGGACCTGAGTCGGCTAGAATGGAGACATTCGGTTGGTCTGCGATTTGGAATTTCTGCAACATCGCACGGCCGTCCTCGCCATTATTCCAGACCGAAACGAAATAGAATTTTACTTGTGGATTGTCTTTGACGGTCTTGAGCCAGCCGCCGCTCTTCAATTCCGCCTGGCAATTGGAGCACCACGG
>QHRI01000313.1:0-5221 GCA_003221375.1 Verrucomicrobiota bacterium | reverse complement strand
GACGTCATGTAGTTGACCTCGGCACAGAAAACGCCTACTGTGCCGTCCCGTTCCGCTTCCGGCAGCCGCCGGATGCGCGGAGGTTTCAGTGCCTGAAGGAGGCCGACTTAATTTTATGATTCACATGCAGGATGTAATGGCGAAGCCGATGCCGGACTTCCGTGAGGGAAGCATCGTCAAGGGACGCATATTGGAAGTTCGCCCGCGCGAAGTGTTAGTCGATGTCGGATACAAATCCGAGGGCGTGATCCCGTTGGCAGAATTTGATGATGTTGATTCCCTCGAGGTCGGCGACGAGGTGGACGTGCTTCTGGAGCGGCTGGAAAACGAAGAAGGCATGGTTGTTCTCTCTAAGGAGAAAGCCGCTTACCGCCAAAATTGGAACAAGATTGTCGGTGTTTTCCAAGGCGACGGTCTCATCAAAGGCAAAGTAAAATCGGTAGTGAAAGGCGGGTTGATGGTAAACATCGGGGTTGAGGCATTTTTGCCGGCTTCCCAAATCGACGTCGTTCCACCAAAGGATTTGCAGCAATTCGTTGGCAACACCTACGATTTCAAGATCGTTAAACTCAACGACGACCGCAAAAACGTCGTTCTCAGCCGCCGTGAGGTGATCGAGAAGGAGCGGAGCGAAAAGCGGCAGAAATTCATGGAAGGCGTCAACGTGGGTGACCGCGTCGTCGGCACCGTGAAGAACCTCACGGATTTCGGCGCATTCATCGATCTAGATGGGATGGATGGCTTGCTGCACGTTACCGATATGACCTGGGGCCGGCTTGGGCATCCCAATGAGTTATTGAAAGTCGGGCAGCAGCTAGAAGTCATCGTGCTCGACATCAACAAGGAAAAAGAGCGCGTTTCGCTGGGGCTTAAACAAACTCAGAAGAATCCGTGGGATCAGATTGAGGAGCGTTTCCCGGCCGGCCAACGCATCAAAGGCAAGATCACCAATCTCGTTCCGTACGGGGCGTTTGTTGAAATCGAGGAAGGCGTGGAAGGACTAATCCATGTGTCCGAGCTTTCCTGGACGAAACGCATCATGCGACCCTCCGATATCCTCAGCGTCGGGCAGGAAGTGGAAGCCGTTGTGCTCGGTGTGAACAAGGAAGAGCAAAAGATTTCATTGGGTTTGCGCCAGTTGGAACCGAATCCGTGGGATGAGATCGAGAAGAAATTCACCATCGGCAGTCAGGTGAAAGGTAAGATCCGCAACATGACCGCCTACGGCGCATTCGTGGAACTCGAGGAAGGCATCGACGGCATGATTCACGTGTCCGACTTGAGCTGGACCCGGAAAATCAATCATCCCAGCGAAGTCTTCAAAAAAGGCGACTAAATCGAAGCCGTAGTGATCGATATCGACAAGGTAAACCAGCGGATCAGCCTCGGGATCAAACAACTCGCCGATGACCCATGGAAAACGATCGATGAGAAATACAAGATCGGCGACCTGGTTAAAGGCAAGGTAACGAAGCTCGCCAGCTTTGGCGCATTCGTGCAGCTGCAAGACGATATCGATGGCCTCGTCCACATCTCGCAATTGAGCGAAGAGCACGTGGCGAAAGTGAAAGACGTCCTCAAAGTCGGTCAGGAAGTTGAAGCGCGCGTAATCAAGGTGGACAAACTCGAGCGCCGCATCGGATTGTCGATCAAGGCTGCGAACTACACCGAGGAACAATTACGCAAAGAAGCCGAAGCCCTCGACATACTCCGTCCGGGCGAAGACATGGTTGGGCTCGAGAAAGCGTTCGCTGCCGCCGAACAGGAAGAGTATCGACCCGGCGAATCCAAGAAAGCCGAGAAGGAACCGAAAGAATCCAAGCGCGAGTCAAAGAAGGACTCCAAGAAGAAATAGGTTCGATCGCTACGCGGTCATCCCGAGTCGCGCAGCCGACAGAGGAATCTCCCAATCGTATCCTTGGGAAACTACGCCGCGTAGATGGTGGCGCTCACGAAGGTTGCACGCGCGTCGCTCTCTTGTTACCACGCCATTGTTGAGAGATCGCTGGATGTTCTCGGGATGACACGCCTTTGTCGCGAGGCACGCCACACAGATGAACGACTTGCCTAAGCCAACTCATCACATGAGCGGTGCTTGAATTGGCACTTCTCTCTAAACTGATCGCCGTCGCGCTAATACCCGGATTAGGTTTGGTAATCCTGTTTAGGATGTTTCAATTAAGGATTACCGGCAGCGCGCGACAATGGCCAGATTCATGAGGTACTACTCTAACCTTTGCTGGGGTCTGATTGCTTACCTCTTCTCCCTCGTTGGCACTTTGTTGTTGGCAAGCGAGCCGACTCGGCGTTGGGCAATGCTGCTGTTGATTGGCACGGCCGTGCTTGCTGTGTTGATCTGGGGGCGACAAGAGTGGATACCGGCGTTTACAAGTCATACTATCACTCAGACCCCCACTTCATGGCGCAGCCGATCGTCCTATTTATTCGGAGTGCTAGGGGCGCTCCTGATTGCATTAACAGGAGACTTTTGTTACTTCGCTAGTCCTAACGAGACATTTGTCGGATTCGTTGGTTTGGTGCTGCTGGCGTTGCTTTGCCGAACGGTGAATCTGAGCAGCTTCCCAGACAACATTTATCCGGACGAAATAATGACCGGCACCGTCGCCGCTCAGTCTTATATCAATCACGCCGCTCTTGGTCCATCAGTCTTCAGCACTCTATGGAGCGGGATAGATCTACCCGCTCTGTGGTTTTGGATCGTATCACGATTTCTCGAGGTGGGTGGCAACACCCTTGCAACGCTAAGGCTTCCAGCTGCTTTGTTCGGCGCTGCTACGGTTCTCCCGTTATATGGGTTAATTCGCGGGACATGGGGAAGGTATGCCGCGATAGTCGGAACCGCGATACTGGCGTTTAGCGCATCCAATATTCACTACAGCCGCCTGGCGCTTAATAACATCACAACAGAGTTCTTCTGGGCAGCCTGCTTCTTTTTCTTGATACGTAGCCTGAGGTCGCGCCGGCCGTTGGATTGGGCGCTAGCTGGCTTGTCGGCAGGGCTAAGTGAGTACTTTTATTATGGGACGCGACTGTTGCCATTTGTCGTGATTCTTTTCATCTGTTACATATTAGTCTTTCACTGGAAACAGGCGCGCCTTTGCCTGAGCAGCTTTTTGCTGCTCGCCGGTAGCTATCTTGTAGGGTTTGGTCCGCTCTTAGTTCACTTTATACGCCATCCCAACCTCTACTTTGGTCGAGGAGCGAGCTTACTAATATGGTCTCCTCACATTCCAACCAGCTTTGAAGACTTGGACAAGACGTGGAAAAGAATTTCGCCAGTTATCTGTGAGAACTTGCTTGGGATAAGCAGTCATAGCTCACAAGACATCATTTATTACGCGCCTCTGCTTTTGCCTGCCGAAGCAGCTCTACTCGTGTTGGGGTTTTCGCTACTGCTATGGCACTGGCGGCATCCAGCCGCGTTTCTCATGCTCATTTCGGGACTTGGCGCTTTGCTCATAGGCGGGACGTTTGTCGCGTATCCGAACAGTACTCCGCCTCTGATTAACCATTGGACTCCGGCTTTCCCAGCGTTCTATGTTGCGCTAGCCGTGCCCATAGGCGCATTCGCGACAGCGACCAAGGTAGAACTGCCCACAAAGCTGCATTGGGTCTTGCCTGCGACGCTCGCCATTTGCTTATCACTGCTTGGCTGGTCCAACCTGAGTTTCTACTTTCATCGGTATTACGCCGACCCTGCGAGCCTGAGGAGCCGCGCATACCGGTCGGCCCAGCAGAACTATGAAATTCAAACTGCTCAGAGCCGCTACCAGGCATCGCTCGGCCCCGGGTATCATGTATTTACGATCGGCCAGCGCTCGCCAGCGTATGATCCCGCGACTACGCAGTACCTGCTGGCGAATCCGCAGTGGACTCCACTAAACAATCCTCCGAATGAATTGACATCGATCGCTGCCGGGAACAAAGGGCTGGCGTTTCTCTTCTTTCCGGGAAACGAACAGTATCGGGAGCTGGTCCATAAGCTATACCCTGGCGGGGTAGATGGCGAAGTGAGGACAGTGCGCGGCAAGCACCTATTCTACACATACGTGCTTAGCCCGGCACAGGCAGAAGCGGTCCACAAATGATCCTGGACGCTACCTTGATGTTGTAGCCCCAGCTTGTGGCCGATTGCCATGTGGACCTTGCTTTCATGCTAGGAGGGCGGCCTGCAGAGCTGTGACTACAGCGGCTCCAGCGCCATTCAATTCGCCACACTGGACAAAGCAGTCGCGAATGAGTAACAAATCGGCAGTCATGCCATTTGTTTTTTCTCAGTCCAAACCGCGATTATGGATAATCGCGATCGCTTTGTTGTTCGCGATGGCTGGCTGCGGAAACTCCACCATCGTGGGCAAATGGCGCCTAATGGGGGGATCAAATACAATCCTGTGGGAATTTTCGGCAAATGGCGCCGTCCTTATCGGGGACGTGCGTGGCCGGTACAAATTCGGCGACCAGGACCGAATCAAAATCGAGACGCCATTCGCAACGACGGTTTACCAGATGACAATTTCCGGCGACCGGATGACGCTGCAAGAGCCCGGCGGCTCCAAGCTCGAGTTTAAGAGGATAAGTGAAACGCAGCGCTGATCTGTGTTCCGGTAAACCCCTGGCGATTTCATCATCGGTTAGCTCTTTTCGTGCCGCGCTTTTTTGTTCATGCCGCGCCTGGAGTTTTTCTTCCTTTGTGACTTGCCTGATGTTCCGCTAGCAATTGGTGGTGTGTGATGGAGCGCCAGCGCGCGGGTGAGACCTTTTTCGTCGGTGAGATCAAGGCGCAGCGGAGTGATGGAAACCCAATTGTGTTCGACTGCCCAGCGGTCGGTTCCTTCCTCTGCTCCCTCAAGGGGTGTAATAGTGAACCAGTAAATTGGACGGCCCATTGGATCCTTGCTCGGAACCACTTTTCCGTCGTACTGCCGCACAGACTGGCGGGTCCAGCGGATGCCTCGTGGTTTTGGAGGCAAATTTACGTTGACGAGCGACATCGCTTTTTCTTCCAGTAGCAACTGGAGCACCTTGGTTACATATGGCTCAAGCGCAGAGAAATTCGGTTCCTGTTTATCACTGAACTCTGTGCTGATGGCGATTCCCCGCAGGCCGAGTAAAGCTGCCTGTTTTGCCGCCGCAAGCGTTCCGGAATGCCAGCAGGAGTTACCGAGATTTAGACCAAGATTGATTCCCGACAGGACAACAT
>QHRI01000312.1 GCA_003221375.1 Verrucomicrobiota bacterium | reverse complement strand
CGATAAAGCATTGAAGCGAAATACTAGCCGTCTACTCTTCGAAACGTTTTAACGCTTCAACCTTCTACGCTTTAACGCCTCATGCTCATCGACACCCACGCACATCTCGATTTTCCCGATTTTGCGAGTGATCTCGAGGACGTGCTGCGTCGCGCAAACGATGCGGGCGTTACGCGCATCATAACGATCGGCACATCATTGGAAAGCAGCCGGCGCGCGATCGAGCTGGCAGAAAAGCATCCAGCCGTCTTCGCAGCGATCGGAGTTCACCCAACTTCCGTTGAAGAAGGGGAGGACGATGTGATCACGCCCTTGCGTGAACTGGCGAAGAACCCGCGAGTCGTGGCAATCGGTGAAACAGGGCTCGATTATCACCGTTTACCAAGCGAACAAGTAGCGAAGGAGGAGCAGGTCCAGGTTATGTCCGCGCTGCGAACTGAGACTGACGAAGAAATCGAAGCACAAATTCGTGACGGCGCTTTCAAATCGAAACAGGCGAGCCTATTTCAGCAGCAACTCGATCTTGCGGCGGAACTGGGACTCAACGTGGTGATCCATCAGCGCGACGCATGGGAGGACACGCTCAAGATCATGGCGCCATACGCCGGCAAGGTTCGTGGCGTTTTTCATTGTTTCGGCGGCTCGCTGGATCAGGCGAACGAAGTTCTCAACCTCGACCAACTCGTTTCGTTCACTGGAATTGTCACTTTCAAAAACGGAGCGGCTGTGCGAGAAGTTGCAGCACAAATCCCGCTTTGGAAATTCATGGTGGAAACCGATTGCCCATATCTGGCGCCTGTCCCTTTTCGTGGCAAACGCTCTGAACCGGCGCATACGCGCATCATGGCAGAAACAATTGCAGCAGCGCGAAAGATTTCACTCGACGAACTTGCGGAGGCGACGACCGAAACTGCAGAAAAGTTTTTTCAGTTCAATCGGGCATGAGCATGGATAATGGTAGGGCGCGACAACAGCTTGCTCGCCGTGGCGAGGGAGCACCGAAAACTCGCGACAAAATGGACGGCTCGGCGATCAGTCCCTGCCTATTGCTTTTTGCTTTCTTTCTCGCATCCTGCGCGGCGCCAGATACGCAGCATCAGATCGTCGTCAGCACGCGTGAACAAAAATTGGCCCTCGTTGATCGCGGCAACGTGGTGGCAATTTATCCGGTCTCTACGTCGAAGTTTGGATTGGGCGATTGGCGCGGCAGCCGTTTTACGCCGCTGGGTAAGCTGCAGATCGCCGAGAAAATCGGCGAAAGCGCACCTCCCGGGACGGTTTTCAAGGATCGGCGTCGAACCGGTGAAATCGTTGCGCCGGATTCTCCAGGCCGGGATCCAATCGTGACGCGCATCCTGTGGCTACGCGGATTGGAAGCCCAAAACGCCAACGCGTTTGGCCGGGATATTTACATTCACGGCACGCCGGAGGAACGCCTCATCGGGACACCTGCGAGTTATGGATGCATCCGGATGCGCTCGAGCGACGTCATTCAACTGTACAATGTCGTGGGAACGGGCGCCGGAGTTACCATCGTGAACGTGCCGCTAGCAGTGGCAGTCCCGAGTCTCGTCTCAGCTCATTCGATGGCCGATACGAATCCTGCGCCGTTTGTAATGCGATAAGGCTGTCGCCGTCGCCCCGCGCGCGTCCGTGGGGTGAATATCAAATATGAAAACTCTTTTGCGCACCATACGGGGTGCGCGGACAGGAGATGCTGTTCAGTACTGAGGAGCCTCTTTGCACTACTGAGCAAATCTTGCGTTTGCCTCTCAAACAGCCAATACGCTTGATTATTTCCTCTTTTGATGATTACGAAGCTTCGGCGAGACGCAGTGAATTCTTAAATGAAAGAGTCCAAGAAAGTTGCCCTGATTACCGGAATCACTGGCCAGGACGGTTCCTATTTGTCTGAATTGCTGCTGAAGAAAGATTACACCGTGCACGGAATCGTGCGGCGCACGAGCAATCTGTTGCGTTCGCGCATCGAGCATCTGCGGCGCGACGAAAAACTCTACGGTCGACGCTTATTTCTCCACTATGGCGATCTGTCCGATAGCACTACCTTGCGTCGGATTATCTCCGAGGTTTCCCCGACAGAGATGTATCATCTCGCTGGGCAAAGCCATGTCGGCCTGAGCTTCGAAATTCCCGAATCGACATGCGAGGAGACGGGCATGGCAACGCTGCGGCTGCTGGAAATCGTCCGCGCGCAGCCATCGCCGGTGAAGTTTTATCATGCTTCGAGCGCGGAAATTTTTGGAGATGCATCCGCTTCGCCGCAAACGGAGAACACCCCGCTTCGGCCGACGAGCCCATATGGTTGCGCAAAAGCGTTCGCAACGCAATTGGCACGGGTTTATCGACAATCATACGGACTCTTTGTTTGCAATGGTATTCTTTACAATCACGAGTCGCCACGGCGCGGGGAAAATTTCGTGACGCGCAAAATCGCACGTGGGGCCGCACGGATTGCTCGAAATCTCGATGATGAACTCGTCCTCGGGAACCTGGAGAGCCGAAGAGATTGGGGCCGTGCCCAGGATTACGTGCAGGCAATGTGGTTAATGCTGCAACACCAGACAGCCGACGATTACGTAGTGGCGACCGGGGAGACACATTCCGTGCGTGAGTTTGTTGACGCAGCATTCGCAGTTGTCGGTCTTCCATGGGAGAAATATGTGAAGCACGATTCTTTGTTCAATCGTCCTACCGAGCCGGTGCGCCTAGTTGGCTGCTCGGAAAAGATTGGCAAAACACTTGGGTGGAAGCCGGCTGGAAATTTTGCGCAACTTGTGCGTGAAATGGTCGAGGCGGAACTCGCTGCAATCGATTCACGCCAGTAGGGCGCCACCGCCCGGGCTCACTCCCATACGTGTCAGAAGGAAATCGCCCGTTGCAATTTCTTGGCGTTTCGCGAGAAAGCAATTTCATGTCTGCGTCGACCATGATGCGAACGAGCTCGTGAAATCGCACTTTTGGTTCCCAACCGAGAATTTTTTTCGCTTTGGACGGATCACCGATCAAAAGATCCACTTCCGCCGGACGCTCATAACGTGGGTCATGTTTAACAAATTCCTTCCAGTCGAGATTGACATGTGCAAAGGCCGTCTCGACAAACTCACGCACGGTGTGTGTTTCGCCGGTGGCCAACACAAAATCGTTCCCCTCTCCATGTTGAAGGATTCGCCACATCCCTTCCACGTACTCAGGCGCATATCCCCAGTCTCGCTTTGCATCGAGAGTACCGAGAAACAATTCTTTTTGCAGTCCATGTTTAATCGCGGCAACTGCACGCGAGATTTTGCGAGTGACAAAGGTTTCACCGCGGCGCGGGCTTTCGTGATTGAACAAAATGCCATTGCTCGCGCAAAGCCCGTAGCTCTCCCGATAGTTAACTGTCGCCCAATAGGCGAATGCCTTGGCCACCCCGTACGGGCTTCGGGGCCAGAACGGTGTCTTCTCGGTTTGCGGTACTTCCTGCGCCTTGCCAAACATTTCGCTGCTTGATGCTTGATAGAAACGTGAGCGCAACCCCACTTCTCGAATCGCTTCCAAAATGCGGATCGTGCCGACGCCAGTAACGTCCGACGTGTATTCCGGTATATCGAAGCTCACCCGTACGTGGCTCTGTGCTGCCAGATGATAGATCTCGTCCGGCTTCAAATCGTAAAGCAGCTTCACCAGATTTACAGAGTCGCTAAGGTCTCCGTAATGCAGAAACATTCGAACGCCGTTGACGTGAGGGTCGGTGTAAAGATGGTCAATGCGGGAAGTGTTGAACGTGCTGGCGCGGCGAATGATGCCGTCTTTCTCCAGCAGCAGATCGGCTAGATAACTACCATCCTGGCCAGTAATGCCGGTGATGAGTGCTTTCTTCATGAGCGGCGTCTCGCTTTAAATCAAGCAATGTGTGCGAGCAACGATTTAAGTTTCCGGCGGCGAAACCATGATTCGCGCCAGAACAGCGCGTTGCGCTGCGATCAGTTCTACGACGCCTTTGCGTGCGAGTGCGAGCATTTCATCCAGTTGCGATCCCGCAAACGTCGCTTCTTCACCGGAGCCTTGCACCTCTACGAATTCGCCATCTTCGGTAGCCACAAGATTAAAATCAACAGCAACGAGTTTGTCCTCTTCGTAGTTAAGATCCAAAATGCCCCGCCCATCCAGAATGCCTGCACTCACGGCGGCGACCAATTTTTGCATTGGAGGCGCATCGAGTTTTTTTTCCCTCACGAGTTTCCGGCAGGCAATGGCGAGCGCCAGACTCGCTCCGGTGATTGCGGTCGTGCGTGTTCCGCCATCGGCCTGCAAAACATCGCAATCGACCCAGATCGTGCGCGACCCCAGTTTTTCAAGATCGATCACTGCGCGCAGCGATCGGCCGATCAGCCGCTGAATCTCTACGCTGCGCCCGTCGAGACGACCTTTTGCGACGTCTCGGGGCTTTCGCGGCCGTGTCGAATACGGAAGCATTGAATACTCAGCGGTAAGCCAGCCACCAGTCACTCCCTGCTCTTTCATCCAGCGCGGCACCACTTCTTCGATCGTGATGCCACAGATAACGCGGGTTTGCCCCATCGAAACGAGCACTGAACCGCTCGCATGCGGGGCGACATTCAACTCAAAGTTGATCGACCGAATTTCGTCAGGTCCACGGCCGTCAATTCGCTGCATGGTTGGGAACTTAAATGTAGCCGGGATTTGCGCGACGAAAGATTTATAACTGCCGATGGGATTCCGTTATGAACGATCCGGTTCGCACGGATGGCGATCACTCGCTAGCCCTGAGTAATCGGCTTGACGCACTGCGCTGACCATCGTTGTTTAAGCGTTTTGAGTGAAAAATAGCGCTGACACCCAGACAGCGATTTGCATTGCCGGAGCACATCGCTCAGGAACATCGATGCTCACAAGGCTATTGCACGTCTGCGGGCTTTACCTCGGCCCCGAAGACGCATTGATGCCCCCGCAGACCGATAACCCCGATGGGTTCTGGGAGCATCTGGGGTTCGTCGCCTTGAACGACGAGTTGTTAAATGGGCTCGGTGGTGCCTGGGATTTGCCACCGGCGGCTAACGAGAACTTCAAAGATCCTCGGCTTGATCCGTTGCGCATGAAAGCGCGCATGCTGATTGAAGGATTCGATTCGAGAGGCGTCTGGGGTTGGAAGGATCCGCGCAACAGTTTGACGCTTCCATTCTGGCAAGAGGTGCTTCCCGGGATGAAAACGGTCATCATGGTACGCAACCCGTTGGAAGCCGCCCACTCGATGCGGGAGCGAAACGGAACATCTTATTCATTAGGTCTGCGCCTTTGGGAAATTTATAATCGCCGCGTGATCGAGGCGGCAAGCGAGCAAAACCGACTTGTTACTCATTACGATTCGTTTTTCGAGAACCCAGAAGTCGAATTACGGCGCATTGGGGCATTCGTTGGGTTGCCCGACAGTCAAATTGCCAGTGCTGCGGCATTGGTAAAAACGCGAAGGCGCCATACTCNNNTAATCGAGCTTTATTGCGCTTTGATCGCTGAAGCATCGGCAAAACAAACGAACGCACGTATGCCCGCCAAGGCTTCGCCGACTCCAAAAGAGGGCGAAGCTAATTTGCTTCCCGGCGCCGTCAGCCGCCTCAATGTCTTCGTTCCGGAAAAAATCGCGCATATCGAGCAACTCTACCAGGAGCTCCTTGCCCAGGCGGAGGCTCGGCACAAGACACAAGTTGAAGAACTCAGCGCGCAGCTTCGCGAAAAGAGCATTACCCTTGCAGAAAGCGAAGCGCGGGGAGAAGAGCTCCAAAACCGTCTGCGAAAACAACTGCAGGCTGGTAAAAAGCTTTGCCAGTTTTTGGATGAAACCGGTCGCGCAGCAGTCCTGCTTCGCTCTTCGGGACGCTGGCAAATGGCAAATCCAGTCGCCGCATTAAAGGCAAAGCTTTCTCCTTCGAAGTCACAGAGCTTGTTGGGCTACGGCCATCTGGAAAAGATCGTTTCTGCATATCAAAAATGGCAAGCAATCCATCCGGAAATCACCGCGATTGATGACCAGATTCAGGCGCTGATCTCGGGCAAACTTGCTGTCCCTGGGCGAAGAGTCGCGCCCGTTGAACCTCCGGAACCGACGCGTCCGATCGAGTTTCCGAGCCATGAGGAGGTCGAAATCTCGATTATCATTCCTGTGTTTAATCAATTTCGCTTCACACAAGCTTGTCTGGCTTCACTGCAGGAACGCGATGGATCGGAACGCTTTGAAGTCATTGTAGTAGATGATTGGTCCACGGATGTTACCCCTGAGGCTGTTCCGAAAATGCCGGGCGTTGTTTATCTGCGTAATGAAACCAATCGCGGGTTCATCGCCTCGTGCAATCGCGGTGCGGAAAAGGCGCATGGAAAATATCTTGTGTTCCTAAACAACGACACACTTGTCACGGACGGCTGGCTCAGGGCACTGGTGGAAACCTTCACGGAAGAACCACAGGCTGGCATCGTCGGCTCAAAACTCATCTATCCCGATGGTCGCCTGCAAGAGGCCGGCGGAATTATCTGGCAAGACGCATCAGGATGGAATTACGGCAGGTCCGACGATCCAGCGAAACCTGAATACAATTATCTTCGCGAGGTCGATTACTGCTCAGCAGCGGCATTGATGATTCCCAAATCGCTGTTTCAAAGCGTGGGCGGGTTCGATGCACGCTACGCGCCGGCCTATTACGAAGATGCAGACTTGGCGTTCAAGGTTCGCCAAGCTGGCTACCAGGTCTTATACCAGCCACTAAGTGAAGTTATTCACTACGAAGGAGCAACCGGCGGAACCGACCTCTCGACAGGCACAAAAAAGCATCAAGAGATCAATCGCTCGACTTTCGCTGAAAACTGGACCGCCGAACTGATGGCAAAACCCGCTAATGGCGATTCGGGGTTTTTGCGTCAGCCACCCCCTGGCAAAAAAAACATTTTGGTGATCGACCATCATCTTCCAATGTTCGATAAGGACGCGGGATCAGTCCGGATGTTCCATATTCTTAACATCCTTCGTCAGTTGGGCCATCGAGTAACATTTGTTCCTGATAATCTGGCGAATATCCCGCCTTACGGACAGGAATTGCAGAGGCGTGGCATTGAAATCATCTACCAGCCTTATTTCAAAAAAGTGCGTGATTTTCTCGTTTCGCGTGGCCCCGAGTTCGACGTTGTAGTCTTAAGCCGGTGCGACTTTGCTCGCAAACATATCGCGGATACTCGGCTCTACGCGCCGCGAAGCCATATCATTTTTGACACGGTCGATCTACACTTTGTTCGCACGGATCGAGAGGCCCAGATCACGAGCAATCCCGAGACGCGAGAAAGAGCGCGCCAGCAAGAAGAACTGGAATTCAATCTTATTGACCAAGCCGATGAGACCTGGGTGGTGAGCGGCGTCGAACAGAAACTTCTCCACAAGGTCAGGTCAGATCAGTCTATTGAGATCGTCCCAACTATTGCCGAAGTCTCGGGCTCGAAGACCCCGTTCGCGCTGCGTCGAGATTGGCTTTTTATCGGCGGGTTCCAACACAGGCCAAACATCGACGCGGTCCTCTTTTTCGTAAAAGACATTTATCCTCTGGTCAGTGAACATCTGGGCGATGCCAAATTTTACATCATCGGCGACAAGCCGCCGCCAGAAGTCGCTGCGTTAGCAACTGAGAGAATTGTTGTCGCGGGATTACAGCGCGACGTTCGTCCGTTCTTTAATAGCGTAAAGCTATCGGTTGCGCCGCTGCGATTTGGGGCCGGCATAAAAGGCAAGATCAATCAGAGCATGGGATTCGGCGTGCCCGTCGTCGCAACATCTC
>QHRI01000286.1 GCA_003221375.1 Verrucomicrobiota bacterium | reverse complement strand
TCGATATGTATAGCGCGATCATCACGTAGTAGGGGTGAATGCTTCCTTGTACTCCCAGATAACCGCGACCGATCCATTGCCCGATGAAGCCTTCGGCCGATCCTAGAAACCACGAAGTCGGCAAGGCCATAACAAAAACAGATGCGGCGCAAATCGCTCCGCCTACGATCACCATTTTGTACGCTGAATATTTCTGCGTGAGAGCGCCGATAATTGGCACCAGAATGATGATGAGAATATAATTGATATTCGAGAGATGACCGATGGGAGCCCCGTTCCCCAGCTCGCGGATACCGAACTTTGGAAACACGTAGTCCATTTGCAGGAAGATCAGCTTCAAAAATCCGATTAAGCCAGATACGGTCGCTGAGCGAGCCTGTGCCGTACTTTACGGGTTCAGCGTCGAACCTGACGCCTTCGTCTGTCGCTTCGGCTCCTCTGCGCAGAAAATAAATTGTCGGAAAAAGCAGTAGCTCGAAGCCGAGGCTTACTAGAAAAAGCGCGCGATAAGTTGTTATGTGCAATCCGAAAAGATTCAGATAGCCATATTCGCCTAACGAGTGGCGGACGTAGTCAAAAATGCTTCCAGCAACCAGATAGCCAACATTCATGACCATGTAGATGATCGAGAAAGCGATCGATCGTTGTCGCACAGTTGAATAGCGGCGGGTCGCAGCAATCAGCACGGGTGTGCCTAACGCTTCGCCGATCACTAATGGGAACAAGCCTCCAGCTAATGCCAGCCATGGTATGGTCGTAAATACCATAACAGAGCGCGCGACCGCGCAAACGGCGACGCCGACGAAGAAAGTTCGCCGAAGACCGAGTGCATCGGTGACTGATCCGGCTAATAACGTGCACACGGTCATCGCCGGTGCCCAAACCCAACCGACCAAAGCCCCTGCCGTTTGATCGTTGAACCCAAGATCTGACGAAAGCCACAAGATCAGAGTCTTATTCGTGATCGAGTACGCCGAGATGATGAACAATTTGATCAGGAACGTGAGCCACAGCTCGCGTTCCGCTCCCTTGAGCACCGTAAACTTCGCGATAAAACCACCCAGTCCTTTCGCGATAACCGGAGGGGCGGATTCTTCGGGGAGGATTGCTTCGTTGACTGCTTTGTTCACAGCGATGGAACTTAAGCCGTCATTCCGAGCGAAGTCGAGGAATCCCGCGGTGCAGCCTTTAAGCTAACTCCACGAGCTCTTTTCGGTCTCGCTTTACTCCATTCAAGATGACGACGCTTTCAGTGCGCCTTAATTAATTACAACAAATTCTCGATGTACGTCCGCCGATCAAATGCCGCGAAATCATCCAACTGTTCGCCGGTGCCGACAAATCGCGTTGGGATTCCAAGTTCGTCCTGGATGGCCACGACGATGCCGCCTTTCCCGCTGCCGTCGAGCTTGGTGACAATAACACCAGTTAGTCCAATGGTGCTTTGGAATTCGCGCGCCTGGCTGAGCGCGTTGCCGCCTGTTGTTGCGTCAACCACCAGCAGCGTTTCATGCGGCGCGTCGGGGTCGTGCTTGGCGAGACTGCGTTTCACTTTTTCAAGTTCCGCCATCAGATTCTTTTTCGTGTGCAGTCGCCCAGCTGTATCGCAAAGCAGAAATTCAGCCTGGCGTTTTGCAGCTGCCTGATACGCTTCATAACAAAGCGCAGCTGGATCGGCGTTGTAGTGTCCTTTGATCATTTCGACACCCAACCTTGTCGCCCAAATGCCAAGCTGCTCGATCGCCGCAGCGCGAAAGGTGTCTGCTGCCGCCAGCAAGACGCTGTGTCCATCTTTCTGAAGATAACGAGTCAGTTTCGCTGTCGATGTGGTCTTGCCAGTGCCATTGACACCCAGAAGCAGGACGACATTTGGTTTGCCAGCCAGAGGCTTGATGGCAGCCGTGTTTGTGGGTAAGACACGCGCAATTTCCTGACGCACAACTTTCACAACGTCATTTATTCCCATTACCGACCAGGCCTCGCGTTCCTGGAGTGTTTTAATGATGCGAGTCGTCATCGCCACGCCGAGATCCGCCCGGATAAGCGATTCCTCGAGCTCATCCCAGTCGATCGGTTTCCCGGCGAAATGTTCGGCCAGAGTCTTAAGGAATTTCATGGGTTACTGTAGCCGCTTCGCCCTGCGAAGCGCCGCACTCAGGTCGTTAACACATTACGCGTCGCGTCGCCCAGAGGTCGACGGCTACAACGTTTTTTTTATCGCTTCGCGCGCCGGCCGATCCAAATCCTTTCTTACGCGATCAAGAATACCGTTGACGAAACGACCCGATTCGCCGCCACCATACATTTTTGCCAGTTCAATTGCTTCGTTAATCGACACGACTGGCGGTATGTCGTCTCGATAAAGCATTTCGTAGATTGCCAGGCGAAGGACGTTGCGATCAACCGCTGAGATCCGCCGAAATTCATAATTCTCGCAATAACGGCGAATTCGTTCGTCGATTTCCGGCAAATACGCGACCATTCCTTCGATGAGCGGCTGCGCGAATTCGCGAACCCTGGTTGTTGCCGGGCAAAATTCCCAAAAATCGTCAATTTTCTCCGGTCCTTCGCCACGTTGAAGGTCGCGCCAGAAGTGATACTGAATCGCCGCTTCGCGTGCTCGCCGTCTTTTTCCCATAAATTACTTCCCGGCAAGTTTCGACATGACGCCAGCGATTTCCACTGCTGCTCGCGCGGCCTCGGCGCCGCGATTAATTCTATTTTCGAGACAGCGTTCGCGCGCCTGATCCTCGTTATTGAAGCTAAGCACTACGTTGATCACCGGAATACCATAATCGACTGCAATTCGCTGAAGCGCATCAGTCACGGAGCGGCTGAGATTTTTGGCGTGATTTGTTTCTCCCTGCATGATCACACCACACGCGATAATCGCGTCGGCTTTTTTCTTTCGTGCTAACTCGCGTACGACCACAGGGATCTCGAACGAACCCGGCACGCGGTAAATCGAAATTGCCGCGCTTGATGCAAGACTGCGCAACTCCTTCTCCACGTGATCGACCAAGCCTTGAACATATTGCGAATTAAACTGGCTGGCTACGATCTGGAATGTGCGTTTGCCCGTTTTAGCTCGCGGGCGGCGCGGCGCGTTGGTCGACATTCTTTCTCAGAACTACGATTTGCCTTCGCTGCAATCCGCAATCACAACAAGTGCCCCAGCTTCGTCTTTTTGGTCTCGAGATATTTTGCGTTGTGCGGATTGGCTTCGCTGCGGATTGGCACCTGTTCCACCA
>QHRI01000285.1 GCA_003221375.1 Verrucomicrobiota bacterium | reverse complement strand
CTGCAACCGATAGACCTCCTGCACTTCATTGACCAGGTGCTCCTGCAAATCCTGCGGTCCGCAGACTTCTAGGATTTCATGAGGCACAACAGGGCCTTCGGTAAGTTGCTGACCTTTTTTCACAAAGTCGCCCTTAAACACGATAATGTGTTTGGTAAGCGGGATCAGATGTTCTTCCTCGGCTCCGGTGTCGGGATCCTTCAAAATCAGGCGTCGTTTTCCGCGGACAGTGCCGCCCATCTCAACCACGCCATCGATCTTGGCAATCTCAGCAGCATCTTTTGGCCGGCGCGCTTCAAATAATTCGGCCACGCGCGGCAGACCTCCGGTGATATCCTTGGTCTTTGCGACTTTCCGCGGTGTCTTCGCCAGCAATGCGCCAGCGCGCACCTTCTGGCCCTCCTCCACAATGACGTGAGCACCGGCTGGAATGGAATAGCTCGCAAGCACTTCCTTCTTGTCATCTACGATGACAATTTGTGGGTGCAAATCCTCCTTGTGCTCGATGATAACGGTACCCATGAGACCAGTTGCCTCATCGACGTCGCGCTTAATCGTGACACCGGCGATCATGTCGCGGAACTCGATCTTGCCACTTTTGTCGGTGAGAATCGGCACGTTGTAGGGGTCCCATTGAACGAAGGTTTCACCCTTCTTGACGTCGGTGCCGTCGCCTTTGGAGATCATCGACCCGATCACCACATTGTAGCGCTCAAGTTCGCGGCCTTCAGCGTTGTGCACGCTAATCGAACCATTCTTGTTCAGCGCGATCCAACTGCCGTCGAGGGCTTGGACAGTGCGCAGATCATTGAAACGCACCGTGCCGTCGTTCTTCGCCTTGATAATCGGTTGCTTGAAAGTCTGGCTGGCAGTGCCGCCGATGTGGAACGTCCGCATCGTCAATTGCGTTCCCGGCTCGCCAATTGATTGGGCCGCAATAATCCCTACCGCTTCGCCAAGCTTGACGTACTGGCCTGTAGCCAGATTCCGCCCATAACACATCGCGCACACACCGCGGCCGCACTCGCACGTAAGAACCGAACGAATTTTCAGGCTCTCCACGCCGACACGCTGAAGCTCTGCGGCGACCTTTTCATCAATCAGCTGATTGGCTTTGACGATCTTTTTCTTCTTGTCCACGGGGTCAGCGATCGTTTCGCAGCTTACGCGCCCGATAATACGCTGTCCGAGATCCACTACCTCCTCGTCACCCTCGTAAATCGAGCGCACCACAATGCCGTTAACAGTACCGCAGTCCTTCTCGTTGATGATCACGTCCTGTGCAGCATCGACGAGCTTGCGCGTTAGATATCCGGAGTCGGCAGTCTTTAACGCCGTATCTGCAAGACCTTTTCGAGCCCCGTGAGTAGAAATAAAGTACTCGAGCACGGTCAGTCCTTCGCGGAAGTTCGACGTGATCGGCCGCTCAATGATTTCGCCAGAAGGTTTGGCCATCAAACCACGCATCCCTGCTAGCTGACGAACCTGCTGGCGGTTACCGCGTGAACCGGAATCGACCATCAAGAAAACCGGATTCAACTCCTTGCGGCCGTCGTTGTGTTCCAGAGTGCGAAACATCGCACTGGAAATTTCGTCACCGGCGTGTGTCCAGATGTCGATGATCTTGTTGTAGCGTTCGCCGTCCGTAATAATGCCCTTGCGATATTGCTGCTCAACCTGTCGAATCTGCTTATAAGCATTCTCCAACTCCGTCTCCTTCTCTTTCGGAATGATCATGTCCGAAATTCCAATTGAGATACCAGCTTTGGTGGCCTCGGCGAAGCCGAGCTCTTTTAGTTTGTCTAGCGTTACAACGGTCTCTGCCGGTCCCGCGATTTGATAACAGCGCCAGATAATGTCGCTAAGTTGCTTCTTGCCCGCGGGTCTGTTGAAAAATCCAAGCTGTTTGGGCCAAATCTCGTTAAAAATAACACGGCCTGCAGTGGTTTCGATCGTTCTGGCTTCGGCATTTCCGTAGATTGTTTGCTTACTGAAATCGGGGTTCTTAAGCCGGATCCGATCATGTGTGTGAATGCTTCCTTCTGCCATCGCAAATTCTACCTCGGTTGCATCCGCGAAAAGCGGGAGCCGCTGTTGTCCATCCTTGCCTCCACCGCGTGGGTTTTGGGTCAGGTAGTAGCATCCGAGCGTGATGTCTTGAGAAGGCGTAGTAATGGGTTTGCCGCTGGAAGGAGAAAAAATGTTATTCGGCGCGAGCATCAGCATGCGTGCTTCCATCTGGGCTTCCACTGAGAGTGGTACATGCACCGCCATCTGGTCGCCGTCGAAGTCCGCATTATAAGCAGTGCAAACCAGCGGATGAATTCGAATGGCTTCGCCCTCGATCAATTGAGGTTCGAAAGCCTGGATGGACAATCGGTGCAGAGTAGGGGCACGATTGAGGAGCACCGGATGACCTTTGGTCACTTCATCGAGAATATCCCAAACCTCCGGCGTCTGACGCTCGATCATCTTTTTCGCGCTGCGCACGGTGTGCACATACCCAAGGTCTTTAAGCCGGCGAATAATAAATGGTTCGAAAAGCACAAGCGCCATCTTCTTCGGCAATCCGCATTGCTGCAGCTTCAACTCCGGACCGATCACAATTACGGAGCGGCCTGAGTAATCGACGCGTTTTCCAAGCAGATTTTGGCGGAAACGTCCACCCTTCCCCTTGAGCATATCGCTCAGTGACTTGAGAGGCCGATTGCCAGCGCCAGTTACAGCACGGCCATGTCTGCCATTATCGAATAGTGCATCCACCGCCTCCTGCAGCATTCGCTTTTCATTGCGAATGATGACGTCCGGCGTCTTGAGCATGAGCAGATTTTTTAACCGGTTGTTACGGTTGATAACTCTACGATAAAGGTCGTTTAGGTCCGACGTAGCAAAACGTCCGCCTTCGAGGGGAACCAGAGGCCGCAGATCCGGCG
>QHRI01000065.1 GCA_003221375.1 Verrucomicrobiota bacterium | reverse complement strand
ATCGCCAAATCTAGGGCCAGGTGCGCCGGAAAACTCCAGTTCTCACTCGCGTGACCGAAACAACCGCAGGTGATGTCGAGACCGCGAACTTTTGCGGCAATCGTGGCAACGAGAAAGACCAGAACGAGCGCGGTCAAAATCGACAATGCGCCGCGATAGAACAGGCGGAAAGTCAGAGCGAGACCGCAGAAAATTTCCAACCAGGGCAGATAAAACGCGAGCCCGACTGCCATGCTCCACGGCAGAATCTGGTAATGATCGATGTCGTGAGCGAACTGAACTGGATCGATTACCTTAAGCACGCCAGCATAAATGAAAATTGCGGCAATAATAAAATCGAGAATTCTCCAGAAGAGATTGGCAGGCGAAAAGCGCATCTTTTACGAAGGTAGCCAACGTCCAAGACCCAACTTGTTCCAGACTCTGAATTGAGCGTTGGGCGTTAAGCGTTGAGCGTTCGGCGTTTTCTTCATCTGCTCTTCTTCAGCCAGGCTTCCCAGCCGCCGTCGAGCACGAACACATCAGGAAGCTGCGCTTCCTTGCGCAGCCGTTCGGCCACTTCACGGGCGAGATCGCAACTTTGCGCGCTGCAGTAGACAACGATCTTTTTCCCGGGCGACCACGCAGCCAAAAATTGAGGTAGCAATTCGTTCCAACGATCTTCGTTCAACGGAATCGCACCAGGTACGTGGTCCCGGGCGAACTCGTTATCCGGGCGAGCATCGATCCAAATGGCACCGCCACCCCACTGGCGTGCCTGACCGACGCTCACCATTTCCGAAGGCGGAATTGGTGATCGCAAGGAGATCTTGTCGCGAAAGTAAATCGCTTGCCCTACGCCGGGAAGAAGAGAGAACGCTGCAAGAATGAGCGCCTGGCGTGCCAGTAAAAACTTCAATGTGTTTGACCAGTCGGCGCAGGCGGACGAGCCGGGGGAGTCGAAGCAGCCGGAGCTTTCTGAATAGCAGGCGCACCCGGAGCGACCGGCGCAGTTGGAGCAGTCGTGATGCGGGCGGTGGCGTAAAATGTCTTTGGCGAATTCTCGGCTTGGATCGTCAAGGTCGAAGCAATGGGATGGTTCGTTTCGCTGGGCTGAACATCGACTTTGAACTGTCCTTCGCCGGTTTCCTCGATTTTGGTTTGAAAATCGGGACTCGATGAGGTGACCTTGATATGTTTCACACTAAAATCCTTCCCGGCATGGACCGTGATCGACTTCGGATCCGCCTTTTCGCCTTGTTTCCAAAACACAAAGGTCGGAGCAATCTCTAGTTCCTGCGGGATTATAGCCTTGAGAGTCAGGACCGTTTTCTGATTCGCGGCCTCATCGGTTTCCACCGTCACCGTTTTGACTTGGGTGCCTGTGCGATCGCCGATATTGAATGTCGCTGTAACTTCGCCTTTTTCGCCAGGCGCAACCTGATCCTTTTGGGATTGCGCAGCTGTGCAACCGCATGAGGCGTGGACCGACTTAAAATGAACGGGCGCCTTGCCGGTGTTTTGATATTTGAAATGACCGATTGCCTGCTTATCACCACGTGCCGGGTGCAACTCAACCGCGGTTTGCTCCCATTTCAATTCTGCCCGGGCAGTCAGACAAACAATAAACAACAATGTGAACGTGAGGATGTGGGTTTTCATTTTTTAGAATAGAAACGCGTAATATAATCAGAGACGGCCTCGCGCCAAGTGCGAGGTGATGTGTCAGTTAATTTGGTATATTTCGCGGTGGAAAGCACCGAATAAACCGGGCGGCGTGCAATCCAGCTGGCCATGTTTTTTAATTTGTCTGCGCCAACCGTCCTGGCTCTGAGAGGCAGGCCGGCGTCGTGGCAACAGTCCAGAGCCCATTGCGCGTATTCCTGCCAACTGCATTGCCCGGCGTTCGCGAAATGCAGGATGCCGCCTTCGACCTCTCTGTCGAAAAACTGTGGCAGCGCCCGGGCGATGTCGTGCGTATAAGTCGGCGCGGAGAACTTGTCCGCGATTGCTTCGACGCGCTCGTTTTCCTGTGCCTGCTTGATCATTGCGTCGACAAAACTGGGACGATCCGGTCCAAAAACCCAGGAAACGCGCACCACGAGATTCCGATCTTGCGCAGCCAGCACATTTTTTTCTCCGGCCAGCTTCGATTCCCCATAAACACTGATTGGCGCCGCTTCATCTTCCTCGGTGTACGGCTCGCGTTTTTCCCCGTCGAAAACATAATCGGTGCTGAAATGAATTAGTCTGGCGCTCTTTTCGCTACAAATCTCGGCTAGAACGCGAAGAGCCTCCGCGTTGATGAGAAACGCGCGGTCAGGATGCGTTTCGCAAAGATCGACCTTCGTGAACCCCGCTGCGTTAATCAGAACGTCAAACCTTGTCTTCCGCAGTTTCTCCCGAACCTCGTTTAAGTCCGAAAGATCGACTTGGGTGCGATCGAAGCCCGCGACGTCAAATTTGTCGCCATATTTGCGCAACAACGCCGCGCCAAGCCGCCCGCCTGTGCCCAGAACTACGATTTTCATCTTAATTGTAATTGCCGAGAGGCTTATCTCCACCGACGAGGGCGAATATCCCCGCAACGATTCTGATAACGAGGGCGCAGCTGCAATAAATCATATCTCACCAGTTCGTTCTGTTTGTCATGTCGAGCGAAATTGAGACATCTCTCATTCCTACGATGGCACAGAACGTCCAATCCAGAGATTCCTGCACTGCGGTCGGAATGAGAGAAGCGCGGATCTCATGAAACGATTCGGGGTTACTGCGCTCACCTCAGAGTGGTCTCAATAACGACCCGCACGCTCAAGCAACGGCTCCCACCACGATGGATTCTCCATGTACCACTGAATGGTTTCGTCGAGACCTTCCTTGAAATTGCGCCGCGGTTTCCAGTTCAGCTCGCGCTGCGCAAATGACGAGTCGATCGCATATCGACGATCATGACCGAGTCTGTCCGTCACAAACGAAATCAGGCTGTGCGGCTTGCCCAGCTTATCGAGAATCATTTTTACAAGATCGATGTTCACCATCTCGCTGTCGCCCCCGAAGTTATAGATCTGGCCAGGTTTGCCCTCGAAAAGCGCCGCCACGATGCCCGCGCAATGATCTGTGACATGGATCCAATCGCGCACATTCAGGCCATCCCCATAAACCGGGAGCGCTTCGTCACGAAGCGCCTTGATGATCATGAGTGGAATCAGTTTTTCCGGGAATTGATACGGGCCGTAATTATTCGAACACCGGGTGACCAGCACTTCCTGGCCATAGGTTTTGTGACAAGCGAGCGCGAGCAGATCGGCGCTGGCTTTGCTCGCCGAGTAAGGCGAACTGGGATCGAGCGACGATCGCTCGGTGAACTTGCCGGTCGCGCCAAGGGAGCCGTAGACTTCGTCGGTCGAAACCTGAATGAAGCGTTGGACGCCATGCCGCCGGACGCAATCCAGCAATACGCTGGTACCGATGACGTTTGTATGAATGAAATTCAGTGGATCGTTGATGCTGCGGTCCACGTGCGATTCAGCCGCGAAATTGATGACCGCATAGAACTGATGCTCGGTCATAAGCGCGTCCATCTGGTCGGCGTTTGCGATATCTGCTTTGAAAAACTCGTAGCGTTCGCCATGTTCTTCGACCACGCCATCGAGATTGGCGAGGTTGCCCGCGTAGGTGAGCACGTCGACGTTAGTCACGTACGCGGGCTTGTAATGTTGCAAAATATACCGAATAAAGTTGCTCCCGATGAATCCGCAGCCACCGGTTACAAGGATGCGCATGGCAGCGCGTACTAGCAGCGCAGAAGGCAGCGCGCCAGCAGAATATTCTCCCGCCATCGCGGGACTGCGTGATTATTTGGAAGGATGGAAAACTCGCGCGGCGGAAATAGATTGGATCCCCTGGTTAATTCTTGGGATCGCCGCGTTCCTGCGTTTTCTTCTGCTGGGGATTAAGCCACCGCATTTTGATGAAGGCATCAACGGCTGGTTCGTCGATCAGGTCATGCATAATGGGTTTTACAGATACGACCCGACGAATTACCACGGACCGCTGCACTTTTATGTCCTGCTGCTGTCGGAGAGTTTGTTTGGCCGGAATCTCTGGGCCCTGCGGCTGCCCGTTGTGCTTGCCAGTATTGGCTGCGTCTGGTTGACGTTGAAATTCGAGCCGTTGGTGGGACGAAACGTGAGCCGGATAGCTGCGCTGGCGATGGCGATCTCTCCCGGGTTTGTTTTCTACGGCCGCTATGCGATCCACGAGGTGTGGCTCGTTCTTTTTACGATGATGTTCATTCTCGGACTGCTTGGCCTCTGGAAAAGCGGGACGACCGGTTATCTGTGGTGCGCAGGGATGGGATTGGCCGGAATGATTCTTACCAAGGAGACATACATCATTCATCTGGTCTGCGCGGTCGTGGCAATTCCTGTGTTGATAGTCTCCCACTTGCTCACTCGGCTTCCTGATGGGAAGGCGGCGCGGCAAGCGTGGAGCTATATCGATCTTGCCATGATTGTTGGCGTCGGAGCTGCCCTGATCGTCTTTCTCTATTCGGGAGCTTTCCTGAATTGGGGCGGGGTAAAGGGCCTCTACGTGGCTTGCAAGGCATGGTTTCAAACCGGCGAGGCGGGGCATGGCCATGAAAAGCCATGGTATTACTTTGTTGAATTAACTGCACGCTACGAACTGCCCGCGCTCGCGGGACTGGTGCTTTGCATATTCTGCCAGGCGTTCAAGAATTTGAGCCTCCGTTACCTTGCGATTTACGGTGTGGGCATGCTCATGGCCTACAGTTACGTCCATTATAAGACGCCGTGGTGCATCATTAACATTGTATGGCCGTTTCTGCTTACTTTTGGTGCAGCAGCCCTGCTTGTTACCGCGAAGTATCGCCGTGCAGTATATGTTATATCAGCGCTTTTACTTTGTTACTCGCTCAGCTCATCAATTTCGCTGAATTACTTCCGTTGCACGACCGATACTGAACCATATGTCTATGTTCAGACCTACAACGACATGTTCAAACTGACGAAACCGCTCCTCACATTGGCGAAACGAAACCCGGCGTATTATCACCTGACAGGACATTTGATCCGCTCAAGCGTTTATCCGCTGCCGTGGGTTTTGGGTGACTTTGACCGGGTCGGTTACTACGAGGGAGGAAACATGCCGGCTAATCTGGACGGCGATTTTCTTCTGGTACAGGAAGATAAAATCAAGCAGGTCGAAGCCAAACTGCATGGTTCCTATTATACCGAACCAATGCGTCTTCGGAACTATCAGGAGCCTTCAAAGATCTATTTCAGCGCCAAAATCTTCAAAGAGTTTTTCCCAGGCAAGCAACCGGATTTCGTTGGAAAAGGGCCGGGTTAGAATCTCATACCCCGCTGTCATGTTGAGCGAAGTGAAACATCTCTGTTTTCTCATGGCGATCGGCATGAACGTTCATCAAAGCTTCTTCGCTCAGAATAAACCGCTCTGTCTCAAATGAAGTGGCTTTCCGCAGGTCTAACCTTCGTCAACTTGTCGGTTGTTTGCGGCCTCCTTTTGGGCATGGCAGGCCATGGATTGAACGCTTTGAGCGCGTCTCTCGCACTGGTATGCGGGGTTGCATTTGCCATAGCTGCCTGGCTCGGAACCTCTGACCCTGATAAACGAAACCATTCTGAGGCAAAACGTTCCCAGCGGGCGCAACGCCGACTGCAAGGTAAGACGCCTGAATCGGCTCCGAGTGCCTGGCGCTATGGTAAAATCTGGTTCTGGTTAGTGGCAGCATTTTTCGCCTTGTTTGCCGTACGGTCGTTTTGCTGGCTGCTCTACATCGACGGCGGGGAGTGGAAAATTCAATCGCCAAATAATTTGGGTGACCTTTCTCTCCATATCACCTGGATCAGGAATTTCGCGAATGGAGTATCGCTCTGGCCGGACAACCCGATCTACGCCTTTAGTAAACTAAGGTACCCCGCAGGAATCGATCTATTCAACGCTCTACTCTGCCTTGTTCATATCGATTTGATGCGCGGACTGGTTTGGACCGGATTACTTGCGTCCCTTGCAACATTTTATGCGTTTTTCCGATGGGGCGGGACGTTCAGTGTGGCAGGTTTTCTGTTCAATGGCGGTATGGCAGGATTCCAATTCTTTAGAACGCTGAAGTTTTTGGATTATCAGGGCACGCAGGCAGATATCGCCCACCGGGCCATTGCTTGGAAAAGCATTGCCTTGTCCATGTTCGTGACCCAGCGCGGGTGGCTTTACGCAATCCCTGCAGCGCTGATTTTACTCTGGCACTGGCGGCAGAAATATTTCCCTGACGCTCCTGCGGCCGGCGTCAGCTCGCCCGCGTCAGACACGTCCTCCTCTGAAGGGGATACGAAGACTGAATTGGCTAAGGCTGATGCCAACCAAGCTCAACCTTCAGCAGCGACCGATGAGGGCGGTCGAGTTACTGCCGTCAACGCGCCCGGCAACACCACGGGTCCCCTGCCCTTCTGGGTGGAACTCTCACTTTACGCATCGATGCCACTCTTCCATGTCCACACCTTTATTGCGCTCACAATCGTGCTGCTCGTCGGGATGCTCTTCGAGCGGCTAACATGGCCCAACATTTTTAGTGATGCCCCGATACGCAGACACGCAGCTACGCTGCTGAGTGCTGCCTTGATTCCCGCGACCTTTTTTGTGTGGCTGGTTACCGATCAGTTTCATGCAAAATCGCTGCTCAAATGGCATCCAGGCTGGGTGCAAGATTCGGCGGACTTCAGCGCTCCATTCTTCCGAATCGGCCCAAAGGACTTTGGCACGGATGTCCCGTTCTTGTGGACAATCGCGCAAAAAACATGGAACGGCGTGATTGCTCCGTTTTTCCAATTCTGGCTAACAAACTTCGGATTATGGGTCCTCCTTGCGCTGGCGTTGGTAGCGTTATGTATTTGGCGCGCCTGGAAAGCTGGCTGGCGCTGGGGCAAGACACCTCCAGCTGACATCGCGTTCGTGTTGCCTGCCGTCGCGATCTTCGGCATCGGTTACTTTGTTCAAACCGCGCCGTGGGATTGGGACAATCTTAAGCTCATGGTTTGGGGGTACTTTCTCATTCTTCCGTTTTTGTGGAGCGATCTGATTGGTCGCTGGGCGTTTCCGGAACGGGCTGTTACCTGCGTTGCGCTCTTTGCTTCGGGTTTTGTCACATTGCTGGGCGGCTTGACTGCCGGGCACCCGGGCTTTGGACTGATTGAGCGCGCGAGAGTCGATGCAATCGGCAACGCGGTTCAGCCTTTGCCAGTGGAGGCTCGCTTCGCCGCTTACCCGACCTACAACCATCCCCTCCTGCTCCAGGGGCGCAAAGTTGTTCTGGGATATCCGGGCCATCTTTGGACGCAAGGATTCGATTACAATAGCGCAAACAGTAAGTTGACAGCCTTGATGCGTGGGGCACCGAACTGGCGCGAGGTCGCGCAGTCGTTAGGCGTCCGATACATTTTCTGGGGCCGAGACGAAACATCCAATTACCAAGGGAGTACTCGCCCATGGGAAACGACGGCACGAAAGGTGGCGTCCGGCGATTGGGGCGCAATTTACGACCTGGCCACTGAATCGCCTTCTGGCTAAGGTTCGACCTGGTGGCGGCTCGAAGCCTACCTTTTGGCGAACTTCCTGCGCACCCGAAGCGGGTGCGCCAGGAAAACGAAATAAATCGCGCTCATAAGGTCGGTAAAACTGCACGCAGGGCTCGTCAGCCGCAGAGGGCCATTCCGTAGGGCTGTGAAAATGTTTTCTATCGTCAGGGCAGACGGCATGGGAACACTGGTATAATGGCGTCCGAAAGCGTGGAGCCGATGCGCGTCGGACGTCGCGATCAATGGCTTATCAAAGCGAGACGCCACTCCTTTCGCGCGGCGGTTCGGATTAAAGAGGCCCACGTGAAAATGGCAATACTCAATAGCATCGAAGCAATCTATTTCTTGAAGTAATCGCGATCCAATCGAGCCACCGAGCCTGTAAAAGGGATGCGGCGCAATTGTAAAAATCGAACTGCCGCGTCGTGCGCGCAACCGCCGCAGATCATCAAAGCTTTTCAGCTGCGCCATTTCTTCAGCATTCACGTTTAGCACGATGACGTCTGCGCCATGCAGGCGCATCTCGGCAGCTGGGATAAGCAAAATCCCCATGGCTGCCGCGTCGGCGAATACTTCCCGTCGATCAAAGACCGCATCATGCAGCGTGATGGCAAGGACGCGAAAACCGAGTGCCTGGGCACGTTCCAGCAATTGATGCGCGGAGTAATCGATGGCGTCTTTGGGATCATCAAGCGTGTGAATGTGCAGATCGATTTTGATCCATTCTGTACTCTTACTCTTACTCGTGCTCATGCTGTGCTCGTGCTCGAAGCTTAACCACGAATCACCTGGATTCGAATTTCGAGCAAAGCATGACCAGGAGTAGAAACGATACTTGCCAGCCGCCGCGGACTGCGGAAAGTTTTGACCCTCGCACAGGTGAAGCTCGGGTGGTGGAATGGCAGACACGTACGTTTGAGGGGCGTATGCCGAAAGGCATGCGGGTTCAAGTCCCGCCCCGAGCACCAAATCGCGCAGTCAATGCGTTTGTTCGCTGACTAATTGTCCGATTTGGTTTTTCTCGCTTGCAGATTCCTCTCGCTTTTTGGAGAAGTCGCTGGCCATTGCCGTCAGGAATGCTTTGCCCCCCAAATTCCAAAGGTCCAAAAGCAACCACTGGATAGCGTGCTCACGATTTCCAAGATCAGGCATTTGGCTCTTAATAACCATGCCCTGAGGCGTCTCTTGCAGAATGGCTGCGAGTACTTTTCTCGCAAGCTGAGTGCGAACGACCAGATGCAAACAGTCGCGATGGCTCAGAGCAGGCCAGGAACCCTCACGAATAAACGCAGCCACCGCTTTCTCCACCGAATGTTTCGCCAAGCCTTGATCGATTCGAAGAAACGCGACGTTTTTCTCATCCGCAACATGTGCGTGCCCAATTTTCTTGGCGATGCACATGTCAAAGTAAATATTCTGCGCGGCCAACCGGTTATCCCATGATTGGAGCAGAGGTTCTTCGGATGGCCGATGAGGCGACTGAACAGCCTGAGCGCGCGGCTCTGGAATGCTTACTGCCTGATACCACTGCTGCCACTCTTCGAGCGTGTGCATCGTAAATTAATTTCGAGAAGTCCTATGAGGCCTTCGCAAAAGCGAAATCATGGGAATTGCGTTCCTATCAAAATACTCGGCGCAGCGCGAGCAAAAAAACAACCCTTTTTTGACCCATGACGAAGGTGGATCGGCTTCGCCGAAGACGATGGCAGCTTAACCTCGCCGAAGGTGCAGAGATCGGGCGGCAAAGCCGCATCCATTTTGCCAACGCGTTGAGGACAACGCGTTCCACCCAGGCCTTTGCCAAGACGCTTGGACTGATGGGTTCGACACGCCAATTAGAACTTCCCGCGCTGTTACTGTTCCGATAATCTTCGCCGCAATATGGAATCGCTTTATCTTGTCGGCGTCGCAGTGCTGGCGCTGTTTGCGTTCGTGCTGGCCGTTGTCCTTTTCAACTTTTTCGGCCTCTGGCTCCGAGCGCGGATTGCAAACGCGCCGGTGAGCCTGGGCAAAATGGTCGGAATGCGATTACGAAAGGTGCCAGTCGGTTTAATCGTGGATAACCGCATCACTGCAGTGAAGGCCGGTCTGGATGTTCGGAGCGATCCCCTGGAAGCACATTATCTCGCAGGCGGTGATGTGAGCCATGTCGTCCTTGCTTTAATTGCAGCTGACAAGGCAGGAATCACCCTCGACTTCAATCGAGCTTGCGCAATCGACCTGGCCACAAAAGGAACCGGAAAGACAGTGTTGGAAGCGGTGCGCACCAGCATCAATCCGAAGGTGATCGACGCGCCGAGCCCAAACATGGGCCGCACGACGATTGACGGAGTCGCACAAGACGGTATCGGCGTGAAGGTCAAAGCGCGTGTTACCGTACGTTCACATCTCGATCGGTTCGTAGGTGGCGCGACTGAGGAAACAATTATCGCG
>QHRI01000284.1:3292-4574 GCA_003221375.1 Verrucomicrobiota bacterium | reverse complement strand
ATTTACCGCTTCCTGTGGCGTGTTAAAGACAGGGACGCCGAGAACAGTCTGTCCGCCTTTGCCCGGCGTAACGCCGGCTACCACATTGGTTCCATACTCGCGCATCAGCCGTGTGCGTGCCCGGCCTTCGCGGCCGGTGATGCCTTGCACCAGAACGCGCTTTTTCTCGTCGATTAAAATTGCCATTTACTGGACGCCTTCGATCAGTTCATTCAACCCGGGAATATCGAGTTCCAAATAGAAGCCTTCGATTCCAGAAAGCCGGCATTCGACATCGCAGGCGAGCAACTCGGAATCTTTGGTGGCAAATTCTTCGTCAGCTAGCGATGGCTCAGGCACACCTTCTCGATCGATAATCAATCCGCCGGAGTGCGTTTCGACAGCACCACGGATTTGTGGCCACTGATTAGTGTCGATCCAAACGCTACCGTTTTTGACAGGCAAGGAAACAACTGCCGAATCTTTGATGAAGTGAGGCGCACGCGGGATGCGCGGTTTCCATTTTTTGCCTCCGGAATTTTCCACAAGTTCGGCAAAGCGCGTGGCAATCGTGGCGGGCGTGTCGGTCTTGCGATAGCCCTCGACCGGCGAGCGAAGCAGTTTGGACATCCGATGCAAGATGTCCACTGCGCGATCTTCTGTGTTTCCACCCAGGCGGATCACTGCGGGAATATCGAGGTCGAGTTCCCAAAAAGCTTTGGCCAATCCGTACGCCGACCAATATTGCTCCTGGCTGGCGACACCGGAACCGGAACCGAAGTATCCGACCAAGTCAGGCTGAGCCAAAATGATTCGCGCTGCGCGATAGACCTTGGATGCGGACGGATTCCCGCTGGTATCGGTGAAATTAGCAATCGTGAATCCGGCATTAACGATGGCATCCATTGACATCATCGATCCGCCGCCGCCAGCTCCATGAAAACCGACAAGACCCTTGGAATCTTTTGGAGCAGCGGTCGCCAACTGTGCAAAATAAAATGTGCCGCGATGATCGCTTTGTTCGACTGCATAGGCGACGCGCTCGAGAGCAGTCGGTGGATGATCGAATTCGCGCGCGATTTCGATACCAAGCTCAGGGTGACGTGCCACGGCGTAATCGTCTATCGTAATGCGGCAATCGGCCGCGACGAATTCGCCGGTTTTGGTCAGCACCAGAGGATTAATCTCCAGCGAACGCGCTTCGACGCTGCGCGCCGCGTTGAACAATTTTCGGATCGACTCATTTAACTGCTTCGCGTTCTTCGCTGAGAGTTCGCACGACGCAACAGCTTCATCGACTGCT
>QHRI01000284.1:0-3267 GCA_003221375.1 Verrucomicrobiota bacterium | reverse complement strand
ATCACCGGCGCGCGAGCGGCGTCATCGATGGCGAACGAAAGAAAAAACTCCCGGTCGATGTCGATCTTTTCCTCCACCAGCACAGCTTCTACCGGAAACTGTCCCACTTTCATCGCCAACATTCGCTTAGTGTGCGCGCGCACCTCTTCTGGTTTTTTGGCGAAGGCGACTCCGCCGATCCCTGCGCGTCCGGTTGTCCAGGCCTGAATTTTCACCACAACTTCGCTGCCCAATTCCTTCGCTGCGGCGACAGCTTCGTCCCCGTTTAACGCGGCGCGCCCGCGCGGAATTTTGAATCCGTTAGCGGCAAGAATCGCTTTGCCTTGATATTCGTGCAGTCGCGCCATGCAGGGTGCTATTTCGGATGAAAACGGCCAACGTTCAACCCACCTGTGTGCAAGGCTACGGCGCGGCAAGCGCTCAACTTCAAGAATATTAGAGCTGACGCATCGAGGTCAGAGTTGAGTGACAAGCGAACCGACTTTGCATTTCCGGTTTACTCTCGACTATCGGCAATTGAGTAGAGATCATATTGTGCGCGCAGTCGTTGTGCGAACACTGATATGGCGGCTGAGGTTAAGAAAGAGATCCAGCTCGAGATCGCGCATGTGTTGTTCACAGACATCGTCGGTTACTCGAAACTTCCGATCCATCAGCAACGAGCGGTAGTCGAGCGGTTAAACGAGATTGTCCGGGGTACGGATGAGTACCAAGCTGCGGAAACGGCACGGCGCTTGATCACAATCCCGACAGGCGACGGCATCACGTTGGTTTTTTATGATAGTCCGGAAACGCCAGCCGAATGTGCGCTGGAAATTAGCCGCGCTCTCAAGAAGCATCCCGAACTCCAGCTCCGAATGGGCATACACAGTGGACCTGTTAGCGGCGTCATCGACGCAGCTGGAAAAGCGAACGTGGCTGGCGCTGGCATCAATATTGCACAGCGGGTAATGGACTGCGGCGATGCCGGACACATTTTGCTGTCCAAGCACGTTGCTGAAGATCTGGAGGAATACCCTCACTGGCAACGGCACCTGCATGAACTTGGCGAGTGTGAAGTAAAACATGGTGTTCGCGTCTCCGTGGTGAATCTGCACACTGAGGAGCTTGGGAACCCGGTAGTACCGCAAAAGCTGAAGGCGGCGCGTGTCGCTGCCGCTGCACTAAGAAAACGTGCCGCCGTTCGACGGTTGTCGTTAGGAATACTGGCCCTACTCGTTACGGTCGCTGCGAGCAGTTTTCTTCTCTTGCGTTACAAACAGCCGCCGAGCGCACCTGGATCAGCAGTTCCGGAGAAGAGCATCGCGGTGCTGCCGTTTGAAAACCGGAGCGAAGACAAAGCCAACGCCTATTTTGCCGAAGGCATCCAGGATGAGATTCTGACACGCTTATCGAAGATCGCAGATTTGAAAGTGATCTCGCGCACATCGACGCAGCATTACAAAAGCGCGCCGGACAACCTGCCTGAGATTGCAAAGCAACTTGGCGTTGCCCATATTTTGGAAGGAAGCGTACAGAGAAGCGGCGACGCCGTGAGGGTCAACGTGCAGTTAATCAAAGCAGCTACCGATTCGCATCTTTGGGCTGATACCTTTGATCGCAAACTGAACGACATCTTTTTCGTTGAGAGCGAGGTGGCCAAAGCCATCGCCGAGCGGTTGCGAGCGCACCTAACCGGTCGAGAAGAGCAAGCTATCGCCGCTAAACCAACGGACAATCCTGAGGCTTACGATGCCTACCTGCGCGGCCTAGCATATACGCTGAAAGCTGGTGCCAACGACCCTGTTAACGCCCTTGGCGCACAGAAATATCTCAAAGAAGCGGTGCGCTTGGATCCGAAGTTCGCTCTTGCCTGGGCGCTTCTCTCGTACGTGGATGCCCTCGGCTATCTAACACAAAATCTTCAACCAACGGTCGCTCTGCGTGAAGAGGCGCGGCAGGCAGCCGACATCGCACTCGCCCTTCAGCCCAATCTTGGCGAGGCCGTATTGGCCAAGGGGAATTATCATTACTCCTGTCTAAAAGATTACGACACCGCAGTGCGTTACTTTGAGCAAGCGCGACCGCTTCTGCCCAATAGCAGCCTGATTCCCGAACACCTGGCTTATCTCGAGCGGAGGCGAGGCCAGTGGGAACGGAGCGAGTCGTACTTCAACGAAGCCGAGCGGCTCGATCCACGTAACCCCTTCCTCCTCACCCAGCACGCGCTTTCGTACCAATGCCTACGTCGTTTCCCCGAAGCGCTGCGAAAGCTTGATCAGGTTCTCAATATCACACCTGACGACGTCGACACGCTCGTCTATAAGGCAGCTACCTTCCAAGCCGAAGGCGATTTGCCGCGCGCTGCGGCTCTCCTCGCTCCCCTACATCCGAACGCCGACCAGACACTGGCGTTGGAAACACAGGTTGGCCAGACGATCCTGGAACGCCGCCCTGCACCAATCATCGCCCGGCTAAAGGAGATACTGGCCAAGCCTGACCCAGCGTTGGGTTATATTACTGGCGAACTGCGCTTTTGGTTAGGCTGGGCGCAGGAAGTTGCCGGTGACCATGCTGCCGCCCAGGAAAGTTGGAAACAAGCGCGCAGCGAACTGGAACCTTTCCTCAAAGAACAACCGGAGAATTGGGTTCTTATTGGCGATCTCGCGCTGACCAACATGGGTCTTGGAGATAAAACAGCCGCATTCGCTTTAGCCGAGAAGGCGATAGCTGTGAATCCGATCGAGAAAGATCCGATGGATGGCCCCGGTTCAATCGAGATCCTTGCCCGCGTGTCCGCGAAAATGGGCGAGCCCGACCGTGCTGTAGGCGCTTTGCAGAAACTTCTCTCGACACCGTACGAGAGCCCCCTCAATGCCGCAAACGTGCCGCTAACTCCGGCGCTCCTTCGGCTCGATCCAATGTTCGATCGGCTGAGGATTGATCCGCGCTTCCAGAAACTCGCTGCCTCGCCCGCGCCGAATGATGCGAAGTAATGATTCGCCCCAGTTCGGGAATCGAAGGGAAGTTCGCCGCAACTATCCGCCCACGGCCTGATAATGGCCGAGGCCGCGTTTCCACATGTAGTTTGCCCAGGCCCACGCGAGGAACAGCCAGCCGGTTTGGATCGCCAGCGCTTGCACGAGTTCAGCGCCTTTCAATCGGCCGAGAAAAATCGCGATTGGACAAAACAGCTCGTAGTAAAACGGCAGCCATTTCATCACGGCCTGGACCGCAGCCGGCATGATGTCGATCGGAAACATCTGGCCGCCGAGGAAGTATTCAAAC
>QHRI01000283.1:4815-7257 GCA_003221375.1 Verrucomicrobiota bacterium | reverse complement strand
CGGACAATGGCTTCCAGCCACGTATTTTCACTTACACGAAAAATCACGCGTGGCCGTTCCCGAACCTCCAGTTCGTCCACTGGAGTACGAGCAAGCAAGTCACGATATGTTTCCACACGCTTGAGCATCTCCTCGCCCAGTTCCTGCTCTACAACTTTCTGCATTGTGCTGGCGATAAACTCCAGGTCAGCGTTGAAAGCCACATAAAACTTAATCTCGTTCCAAACGTACGGAAAAAGCGGCCACGAATAATTATAAATGATCTCGTCGAGCACTTTCTCATTCGGAAACTTGATTAAGCGACCGCTCGGATGATCGCCGGAAAGATATTTGCCGCCGAATTCCCACAGAGTGGTATCGAGATACCCAACGTCAATGACGTCGCCCGTGGCTTCGCCTATCTGTATGCGATCCCCTACCCGGAAAGGCTGGCGAACGAGAATATAAATCCAGGCGATGAAGCTTTTCATCGGCGTTTGGACAGCGAGACCGATGATAACTGAGCCAATACCGAGTGCGGCGAGTGCACCATACCAATTGACGAAAATGATGGATACGGCGATGACCACGATAACAAGCGCGACAACCAGATGCATCACACGCTGAAGGGTGAAGCGAGTGGAAGAGTCCTCGATCCTGCCCAGCGCATAAACAGAAACAACTCGTGCGATCGCCAGGAGGATCACGATCAGTGCTGTGCCACGTAGAATTCGCACGACGACACGGGCGTTTGCCTGTGGCAGCGGAATCACCTTCGAGCCGACGAGAAAGTACACCGCGACGCAACCGAGGAAGATAAGGGCCTGTATGATAAACCAGAATTTGTCTCTGCCTCCCGCCTTGACTGTTTCGGCACGTTTTTCGCCTGTGGCCCGTTGGAGTTCTTTACGAATTTCGGGTCTCTGTGAAATTTCTTCCGCCGTCTCAGCCATCACTATTAAAATCGCATTCGGCTAACAAATGGGTGCAATAATAGCTCATCCGAGCCAATGGATTTGGAAGGCCTGAAGTTCCGATCGGAATCGATTCTCAGATGTGCTTTCGAATACCGGCGTTGCGGAGTTACTTGCCCGACAGGCTGAGCAAGAGAGTGGTATTCTCTCACGTGCGTTTCGCCGAGCCGCTCGCGGAAACGGATCCGGAATTGGATCGACAATTCCGAGGCTATTAGCGGGAAAATTCCCTTATTACGACGGGATTTTTTTACTCTCGCGGATTCCAGAGCGCTTTTAAGAAGGAATCCTGCATGGGAAAAACAATTGCGCGGGGATTTACAAATGCACACGCGCTGGAGCGACGGATCCGGCACAATCGCGGAAATGGCCGATGCGGCGAAGGAGCGATCTTATAGTTATATCGCAATCACTGATCATTCCAAAGGTTTGAAGATTGCCGGGGGCATTGATGAACCAACATTGAAGAAGCAGGGAGTGGAGATAGCGAAGATCAATACCTTGAGCTCAAACTTGGGCAGACTGACTGTTCTTCGATCTATCGAAATGAATCTTGACCCGCGCGGTCAAGGAGACATGTCGCCGAAGTCGCTCTCGACTCTGGATCTTGTGCTGGGGGCGTTTCATTCGTCCCTGCGCCGATTAGAGGATCAAACGGAGCGTTATCTTGCAGCGCTGCGCAATCCAAATATTCAGATCCTGGCTCATCCGCGTGGTCGCATTTATAACTATCGGGTGGGTCTGAAGGCAGACTGGCCGCGTGTTTTTGCAGAAGCTGCAAGGCTTGATAAGGCGCTTGAAATTGACTGCTATCCAGATCGACAGGATTTGAACGTCGCCTTACTCAGGATTGCGCGAACGCATCGGACGCGTATCTCGCTAGGAACAGATGCCCATCATCCGTGGCAATTAGAATTCATTGAGTTGGGCCTTGCCGCTGCGCTCCTGGCAAGAATTGCGCCCGAGCGAATCATCAACTTCATGCCCCTTGCTGATGTGAAACGCTGGGTTAAAAAAGTGCGGGATCGCGGCGCGCGAGAACGATAAACCGTCTCACCAGCCTGTAGCCGCCTTGAGGCGCCGTCCCCGAATCACGGCACTCCTCTGCCTCTCCAGCCAAAGATAAAAAAGATCACGCACATCACCAGGAATATGAAGAACAAGACCTTCGCGATCCCCGCCGAAGCTGCAGCAATCCCACCAAACCCAAGTACCGCTGCTATCAGGGCAATTATTAGAAATGTTACAGCCCAACCTAACATCTTCTCACCTCCTTTTAAGAGTTGAATCGCATTAACTGGTAACTTCGCGTGTTATTGAGTTCAGAGTTATGCCGGTAAATCGGAAAGCGACCTAGGGCCGGGCGGGCTGCGACGATTAAAAAGGATGGCCTTCTAACGGTGGACAAGGCTCAACATCTCTGTGGCTGTGATGTCAGCTAAGAAATTCTGCGAGCGGCTCCATTGGTTTGATGTGCGCACAGAAAATC
>QHRI01000283.1:3034-4688 GCA_003221375.1 Verrucomicrobiota bacterium | reverse complement strand
CTTAGGGTGGCGCCGATAGTCATGCAGATAACGCCTGTGAGAGCTCCTAAGTAAGGAACGAAATTAAGCAGCGCCACCATCACGCCCCACATTACCGGATTGCGCAGGCCAAGCAGTCCCACGGCAGCCCCTACGGCCGCCCCAAGGCATACATTAATCGCCGTGACCGTGAAGAGATAACGAGAGATCTGCGCCTCGATGTCATGCGCGATACCGACGGCCGTCTTCTTATCCGAGAGCGTCGGCAGCAACTTGACCAATTTGGCAATAAAGGCTTGGTCGTAGACGAGCAAAAAATAGAGAAGGATTAATGACAGAACAGCGCTGGCAATAAACTCTGGTGTCCGCATGAAAAGCATCTCAGCAATGGGATGCCGCTTCAGTTCTACTGCTTTGGTTTCCGCACTAGTTGCAGCCAGTTTTTCGATTTCCCCGGTTGCCTGGGCGACTTGCGCTACCGATTTTTTTACCGGCAAGAGCTTGTGCTGCAGTTCTGTGAAACCGGCTGGCGCTTTCTGGAGCCATCCCGCCGTGGGTGCGGCTAGCACCGAGATTGCATAGCCGACAACTCCAAAAAATCCGATAAGAAGGAGCGCTGCGCCGATAGGCAGCGGAATTTTTAATCGACCGAGTCCCCGCAGTAAGGGCCTTAAGAGATAACTGAGGAGCAACGCAAGCACGATCGGCAGCAGGATCGAGCGCATAAAGTAAATGGTGTAGAAGACCGCCAGAATAAACAGACCGGTGAGAGCAATCGATCTGACATCGAAAGGTTTCTCCGATAGCTCGGCGACGCGCAGGCGGGCACGGGACGCTACTTGTTCCGCTTCTGGCTGCTCGTCGGAAACGTCAGGGCACGATTTCACGTTTACTCAGGGCCGAGCGTCGGTTTAGGTCTCGTTCTGCCGATCGGTTTACTTGTCGTTCTTTGGTAGGGTTGCATGGCCCGGCCCGCTAGCCTCACCAAGCAAAGCCAGCGGCGCTCAGCCTCCATCATTGCGATTTTTATCAAGACGTCCTCGGTTGGACACACCCATTCTATAGGAGTCGCTTTGCAATATTCCGTTGGACAGTTGAGACGCAGCTGGGCGTTTCCACGTGTGTCGCCAATCACCTGGATTTGCCGCCCAGTGATCATTTCGCCGCAAACAAGGCAATAGCGTTTCTCATCCAGAAAGTGCCACTGTCGGAATTGATCGAGTCGTCGCAATAGGTCCAGTTTTTCTTCATCGGATAAATCAATCAAAGCAACGAGTGTCATGACCAAGCATCCTTCCGTGCCAACTGCCGCACAATGCGACGAGCGCCGGATTGGCGTATCGGTCAAAACCCTAGCTAGCTTCTTTGCTCGAGACTCGCTCGCGAAGACACTCGCAAAAACCTTTCAGAGGCCTCGATGATCGGATTCAAAGGGGGCACGAGCCTTTTACGGTCCAACGAATTTTGAGTTTCGTTACAGCTATACCTACTCGGGTCTGCGAAACATATGACACCGAACAAAGCTATGGGAGCCGTAATTTATGTCTGATCATCCAAAACGAGAAAAGAAAGAAAGTTCGCAATCGTCCAAAGAAATCCAGATTCCGCCAATCCCGAAGCAAACGGCTGGCGCGGTAACAGGTGCTGCGATCGGCAGCGTAGCCGGCCCGATTGG
>QHRI01000283.1:0-2990 GCA_003221375.1 Verrucomicrobiota bacterium | reverse complement strand
TACACGCTCACGCGGCAAAACTGCGAAGACAAGATCTAAGCAGGCGCCCACAGCACAATCGCGCAAGCGAATGGCACGCGGCTCGCGCGCGCGCCGCCAGCGCCGTGGCGGTCGAACGAAAAGGCGTTAGAATACGTCTCGCATTAGCTCTTTGGCGGGTCTCGAACTCTCGCCACGGCGTTTTTCTGAAATATTGTCACGAGTGCGAAATCAACCGACCTCGCGATATATGAACGACCGCATTCAGACACGAGAAGATTTCCTAGACCCAACGCGTTAACCCGGGTCTTTGGAATGCCATGTTCTATCGATTTGGGCACACTCGAGGGAACCAAACAAGAGTAGTGCTCCGATTTTACATGCGAAATTGCTTTCCTAGCCAATGAGTGACAGCCGATCCATCAAATCAGCATTGCTCGAAGCGGAAGAACAGTTCCACATTCTTGTGGATAGCGTCGAAGAATACGCAATTTACCTGCTCGATCCGATTGGAAACATCGTGACGTGGAACTCAGGCGCAGAGAAAATTAAACAGTACATGGCGGACGAAATCATCGGCAAGAACTTCGCCTGTTTTTATACACCAGAGGACGTTGCCGCTGAAAAGCCGCAACGGAATCTGCGCGAAGCGGCACGCCAGGGGCATATTCGGGATCAGGGGACCCGCGTTCGCAGAGACGGATCCATTTTCCAAGCTGAAGTTGTAATCACCGCGCTGCGTGATAGTTCAGGTAATCTTCGAGGCTATTCCAAAGTCACGCGTGATATTACAGACCAAATTCGCACCCGGGAATTTGAGACGGAAAAGATTGCCGCAGAAAAAGCAAGCAAAGCCAAGGATGATTTTCTAGCGGCGCTCAGTCACGAGCTGCGCACCCCACTGACACCGGCCTTGGCGGCAGCGGCCTACCTGGCAGACAATTCGGCGAAATTTCCATCAGAGTTCGCCGAGGACGTGAAAATAATTAAGCGGAACGTTCAATTACAGGCGCGTCTGATTGACGACCTCCTCGATCTCACTCGTATTGCGCGAGGCAAGCTTCAACTTCATCTGGAACCGGTCGACGCAAACGTTCTTGTGCGTGATGCCGTTGAAATCGCAAGATCAGCCATTCTGGCGAAGAAATTAAACGTCTCCACCGAGCTCACTGCAAAGAAGCATCATGTCCTGGCTGACCCCATTCGGCTCCAGCAAGTATTTTGGAACCTGATCAACAATGCCGTGAAATTCACGCCGCCTGGAGGACAGGTCGCCATCCACACATTCAACGATGCGCGCAACCATTTTCGTTTTGAAATCACTGACAATGGTATCGGAATTGAACGCGAGCGGTTGACTTCACTGTTCATCCCATTCGAGCAGGCTGACCCTTCTGTCACGCGGCTGTTTGGTGGCCTTGGTCTAGGCCTCGCCATTACCAAGCGCCTTGTGGACCTTCACAAGGGCGCTATTGAAGTAGAGAGTCGGGGTCGGAGCTTCGGATCCACCTTCAGGGTAATACTCGACGCCTTGCCAGAAGAAGCCGGAAGAAATGGGAAGAATTTCCGCGCTTCCAAACGGCCAGCGAAACAATTGCGCATCCTGCTCGTGGAAGACCATCAAGACACACGACATACTTTGTCGCGACTGCTCACTCATTTTGGTCATCAAATTTCAGTTGCGGCTGATCGGCAAAGCGCGCTGCATATTATGGCCTCACAAAACTTCGATGTAATTTTGTGCGACATAGGTCTTCCCGATGGAAGCGGCTACGAGGTGGTCTCTGAGACCAAGCGACGGCATCGAGTCAAGGCAATCGCAATCAGTGGCTTTGGCACCGAAGCAGATGTTCGACGCTCGATAGAAGCGGGATTTGATTTTCATCTCGTCAAACCAGTAGACCTTCGTGAGCTCCAAGAGGTTCTCGATCAAGTCGCGGCTTAGCTGGCGTTGAAATTCATCTAACCGAATCGCCCAGCGTCGACGGACAAGCAAAACGGCGGGAGTTGCCTCCCGCCGTTAATTAATCAGCTAGCAACGAGTTTTATCGTCCGCTTTGTTGGCCACCGCCTTGTTGACCGCCGCCTTGCTGTCCGCCACCACCGCCTTGTTTCTCGCGTTCGCGCTGCTGGCGTTCACGTTCCTGTTTCTCGCGATCTCCCTGTTGGCCGCCTTGCTGTCCGGGGGCGCCAGATTTGCCTGGTTCGTTTGGATTCTGTTGTCCTTCCATATTACCTTTCGTTGTTATATTATAACCTTCTTAGCTGATCCTTTCGCGTTCGCGATTAGATCTTGTCTCCTTGAAATCGCCTTGGAAGGACCTCTTGGATTGCAGAATCTTGCTCTACCGCCTAGTTAACAAGTTCCTAGTCTCCAAGGGAGCCAGTAATTTCCCTAGGATGCAAGCGACCGAGGTTGCATCTTGGCTACATCACTTCCGAGAAACATTTGTTACCGATCGGAACTCGCGCCAGCTAACTCACTTTCCATCATGGCTTCGGGATTTACTATGCTTTCGGCCATTCTGTTTAGAAGTTCATTTGTTTCCGATTCTTCGTCGAGTGTCGATTGCAAAAGCTCTGCGGCTTCGTTTTGGCCAAGCAGATGGGCGAAGGTGCGAACACTGCCATAACTAGCGATCTCGTAATGTTCGACTTTCTGGGCGGCAACAATGATACCGGCATCGAGTATGGATTCCTCGCCCTCTTCCTTCAGAATTTCCGACCCCTCCTCAATAAGTCCCTTCATAGCTCGGCATGTTTTGAAGGCGTCCTTCAAATCTTCGGATGAGGCAGCCTTTGCCATTTTTGGCAAGGCTTTCAATAGTTGATTTTCCGCGTTATAAAGATCGCGCAGTTCGTCGGTGTAAAGTTTCTGTAGTGTATCCAACTTCATAATCCGGTTTTTCCTTTCTTATTCCTGAGGTTTTTTCCCTAGTTTTTGTTGGTGCGGCGCATTTGTAAGCGCCGGCCTAAGAAACAAACGCCGCTAGCGGTGCGACTGCGCGTCT
>QHRI01000209.1 GCA_003221375.1 Verrucomicrobiota bacterium | reverse complement strand
GCGATGAGCGCATTGCTGACATATTTCTTGCGAGCCTCGAGCTTTGACACAATCAGGCCAGGGTTAGCAAATCGTCCTTCTGCAAACACGAGCTTCGCAAAACCCACTAGAGTTCCATTGTCGTACGCGCCGATAAGCCCGCTCTTCTCAATGTCCATCGACAGCATCGCTCTGACCTCACTGAAAGGCTTACCGTAATGCCAAAATGGCTTCCCTCGTCTCACGGGTGTTTCATTGAAAACTCCCATCACGCCATTTATGAACTCGTCGTCGAGTTGGACAACCTTGATTTGGATTCCACGCTTTTCGGCCCGCTTTGCCTTTTTTCGCGTGTCGGATGTTATCTGTTTTTCCCACCAGTTGTCGAAGTCCTTTACGGGTACCGCCGAAAGGGCTTCTGATTCGTAGTAATAGGAATAGAGAGGTAAGGTATCAGGCAGTCTTTGACAAAAAGTAAAGATGTCCGGCCTAGGTGTACACTCCTTCAGAGCTGCGATGATTACTTCAGGATCTCCAACATCTTCGTACCACTCGTCTTTTAGTCGCACCACGGTCAGGAACCTGCCTTCGACAATCAGGCGTTTATTGTCGATTCGAATTCCGTCAACGTTAACCGGCTTACCGTTGAGATAAATAGTATCTTTGCTTATGGTGGTCACTGAATCCTCGTGGTTTGAGTTATACGCCGCTTGCAACATTTTTACAGCACCTTTGATGAATTCGCCGATGTCACGCGCCACGGCCGAACTCCGCGCAACCACTGCTCGATCATAACAAGACTGAAGAGGAGCTTGTGGTTATCTTGGCGTCCAGATCTGTGAGCACTGAGGAGTTTCCGAACCGGCTCAGGCTCGAGCATGTCGAACATCAGGGAGGTTTCATCTAAGAGGAGGTCCTGTAACTCGCCGCTGAGCGATGACTGAAACCATTCATCAACGACGTTCACTGCGAACCCACGCTTTTTCCGCCTGAGAATCTGTCGTGGAAGGTAGTTCTGACAAACCTGCCGGTGAAGCCATTTCCGAGTACCATTGCGGACTTTGAAATTGGCGCTAAGTCGTTGGACGTACTCCACTACTGTGCGATCGAGGTAAGGGACACGAACCTCAAGACTATGGGTCATCGATAACTTATCCGCATACATGAGCAGTTCGTCGGGAAGCGAGGACCGAATCTCCAGGAGCTGAAATCCGCCCAGCTCGTCTGAATACTTCATTTGCGGAGCCAGCTCGCTCCAATACTCAAGCAGATCATGACCATTCTGGTTCCGAGGAAGAACATCGTCACGGAAAAGTTCATCTACCGTCTCTGTTGGCACCAAAGAGAAAACGTCCTGATAACGCTTCAGGCGGTCTTCTACGCCGAGGGAGTGGACGCCGCGCTTTAGCGTTTCATTGCGCGGCAAGCCGTCCACAGCAAACCCGATCATCGACCGGAGGCCGCCTGGCAATCCCCGCCACAACTCCCCATAACGAACGCCCAGGTGTCGCTTGTATCCGCCAAATAGTTCGTCTGGGCCCTGGCCGATCAGGGCCACTTTGACATCCTGGCGCGCGCGCTGGCAAACGAAATACATCGGCACGATGGAGGAAGCCGCGATTGGTTCCTCCAAACAATCCACAATCCCTGGAAGAGACCTTTCGAATTCGCTCTGGTCAAGCTTCACTGTTACGTGCCGCGCACCAAAAAGAGAGGCCGTCTCCGCTGCGTCAAATAACTCATCATCGGCGAAGCTTCTGCCATAACCTATGGTGTATGCGGGCCAGGATCTTCCATGCTCATTCATGAGCCCCAGGAGCAGGCCGGAATCCAGGCCGCCACTTAGAAGAACTCCAACTGGAACATCGCTCAAAAGATGCCGCCCCACAGCACCCCTGTATAGTTCCAGTAATTCGTGCGCAGCCTCTTTTTCCTTCTTTGGTCGAGGGAATGGTGTCGGTGTAAAGTTGTACCAGCGTTCTTCACGGCATCGGCCTTTCTCCACGACCAGCATCGTGCCGGGTGCCAGCTTTCGAATGCCTTGAAATATGGTCAAAGGAGACGGCGTATAGCGAAATTGGAGAAATAATTTGAGCGCCACGGGATCTACTGCCGACTTAGAATCCATCGCAGTCAGGATCGAGCGGATTTCCGATCCGAAAGTTAAGGTTCCGTTGTCGATCTTGTAATAGACAAGTTTAATACCCATGGCGTCCCGGGCGACGACCAGGCGCTGGTTAGGCACATCCCAAATCGCAAGCCCGAACATGCCGTTGAGACGATCGAAGACCTGAGTGCCCCACTCTTTGTAGCCGTGAACGATGACCTCGGTGTCGGAATTCGTTTTGAACCGATGGCCTTTGCTTTGTAACTCACGTCGGAGCTCCCGGTAATTGTAAATCTCGCCGTTGAATATTAGCCACACCGTTTCTTCCGCATCCGACATTGGCTGATGACCGCTGGCGAGGTCAATGATCGATAGTCGTCGGAATCCCAACCCGACTGGGCCCGCAATGAAAAAGCCTTCATCGTCGGGTCCGCGATGAGCGATGGAGCGCGCCATCCGCACAATCGTCTCGCGCTCGACTGGTTCGCGTCGCTGAAAGCTAAACTGGCCGCAAATGCCGCACATGTTTCAGGAAAACGGAAAAAGGGGTTACGGCTTCAGGCCGGGAAAGACGGATGGCTAGAGATAAGGCACCGACGTCACGCCGCAGAAGAGCTAAGAACAAAGGACTCAGGACGCTGCAGATTAACTCGCAGGCGCTCAAATTCTGCAAGAGCCATTCCAACGATCTGATCCATATTATAATATCGATAAGTGGCGAGCCGACCGACGAAACTAATCTTTTTTTCTGAGGCGGCGCGCTCGGCATACTTCGAATATAGCGCTCTTGCATCGGGAGCTGGAATTGGGTAGTACGGCTCGCGACCAGGGCCGAAATTCTCTGGATACTCACGTACGATCGTTGTGGATGGGAGCTGTTGTCCTGTAGCGTGTTTGATTTCGACGATCCGAGTGAAGTCGTGATCGTTCGGGTAATTCACCTGCATGGCCAGCTGAAAAAATTCCTGCGACAAAGTTTCCGGTTCGAAGCGCAGTGATCGATACGGCAAATGGCCGAAACAATGATCGTAGTATTCATCGATCGGGCCGGTGAAAATCAGATGCCGAAACGCCACCTGCGTTCGTACTTCACGGTAGTCGGTATTGAGCCGCACTTCAATCAGCGGATGCTTCAGCATTTTCTGGAACATCGCGGTATAGCCGTTTTTTGGCAGGGCTTGGAACTTCTCCGAGAGATAACGATCGTCGCGGTTCGTCCGGATCGGGATCCGCCCACACACCGTCGGATCGAGGTCCCTCGCGTCGCGTTGCCATTGTTTGCGCGTGTAATTTTTGAAAAACATTTCGTACAGCTTCCATCCTACCTGGGAAACGATCACCTCTTCGGAGTTTTTTGGATTGTCGATTGCAACGCGCCACTCGGCGAGTTGCGCCTCCATTTCCTCGCTGGTCGATGGCCGCCCAATAAGCTGCTCGAAAGTGTTGAGGTTAATCGGGAATTGCCAGAAGCGGCCGTGAGTCCATGAGAAAATCTTATACTCTATTCCATGCCACTCGGTAAACCGGCTAAGGTAGTCGATGATGCGCTGCGAGTTCGTACGAAAGTAATGCGGCCCGTAATTGTGGACAAGCACCCCTGCCTCGTCGTAGCGATCATAGGCGTTTCCACCTATGTGATTGCGTCTCTCGACGATTAGGCAAGTCTTGCCAAGTTGGGTGGCAATCCGCTCAGCAAGCACAGAACCCGCGAAGCCTGCACCGACAATGAGAAAATCAAACTTCATGAAATGCGAACCGAAATGTCCCTATGAATCTGGGAGGGAAGTTCCAACTTGAGATGAGGAGATGCGCCCATTGTTTAGAAAAGATCAGACATCAGAAATCAGAGGTCGGTCGATCTGGGGCGGATTAGAGGTTTCCCTTAAGGGACCTCATCAGGAGCCTGCTAGCCTTAAGAGCAAAGCGATTGCGTGCGACGATGTTATCTCTGAACTCTGAAAGCCCGCGCCGAAGCGCTACAGAAGCCTGGTACTTGAGTCCGAATGAATAAGCTTTGGTGGGTTTTATAGGAGCTACCCGCACTTGGACGGACAGCGTCTGTGGACGGTGGGCGTGAGTCTCAAAGGTGAGGAAGCCGTTCTCTCTGGCAAATGGGACCTCCTTGCCCTCCACTAGCACCCGCTCGACAACTGTCGCTTCCGGAATCCGCCGAATGAGACGATATTCGACCGACTCTTCCAGCCCATGTTC
>QHRI01000116.1 GCA_003221375.1 Verrucomicrobiota bacterium | reverse complement strand
AACGGCCGGCCTTCCATCCGGATATCCGCCACGAGACTTTTGGAAAGCCGCTTGCTGTTGGTGAGGTTGATGGCTACCAACTGCACCCGGTCCGCTTCCACGTTAACTTTTGGCTTCCGACTGAAATCGCGATAATGCAATTCGCCGTTGTGCACAGCAAATCGGTTGATCTTGAGCGGGTAAAGCTGTTTGATCTTTTGTGCCCACGGAGCGTCCACTTCCGTCTGGCGGGTGGACTCGGTGGGGCCGTTCACGAAATTCATTTTCGCGCGATGAATCTCGATATTTCCCACCAGCGCATGTTCGAAAATCAGGGCGTGCCATTGTACGGAAAAGTCTATTAGTGGCGCCGAGAAAAACGGCACCGGTACTTTGCCGCTGGTTTTTCTGATGTCGATGTAGTGGATTTGATATGCGCCGCGCCAGAGATGCAGCGTCACGGCTTGTACCTGCGCGCGATAGCCGGGGATCTCCGAGAGTTTGCGATTCACGTAATCGCGCACCCAGATGGCGAGATAAATGTGCACGACCAAGATCGCTGCGCCTATGACAAGGAGCAGCCAAAACCACCAACGTTTGACCAGCCATTTCATTACGGCGCGTATGCGTGTGGAAATTGCAACGGCAGTACTTAAAAAACGCGCCAGAAACGGCTGTTGGCTGCGAATTCCTAGTTGGATGCGCGCGCGCGACTTCGCTTCGGTGTTGATGGAGAGTGCCGGCGCATGGATGGAGGATAACGCATTGCGGCTGAGCGCGTCCCTGGCATTTTACTCAGTTTTTTCGCTGGCGCCGATGTTGGTCATCGCTGTCTCGATCGCAGCGCTCATTTTCAGTGAGCAAACGGTGCGAGATCAGGTTGCCGCGCAACTCGAAGCATTAGCAGGGCCCCGTGCGGCGGACGCGCTCGAGGCGCTATTGGTTACTACGGCGGCGCAAAAAAGAACGGGAACATTGGCCGTGATCGCCGGTGTCGCGGCGATGGTGTTTGGTGCTTCGGCAGTATTTAGCGAATTAAAAGATGCTCTTAACATCATTTGGGGCGTTGTCGTTAGGCCGGGCCGCACATTGCTCCGGCTAATCCGGGATCGGTTCCTGACTTTCTCGATGGTGCTATCCGTAGGTTTTCTACTCTTGGTGTCCTTGCTGCTCAACGCCATCCTGACCGCTCTTAGCAAATATATGAATTGGCTGCTACCCTTGCCGGCATTGGTGTGGCAGGCGTTGGATTTTCTGGGCTCTCTCGCGATCATCACGCTGCTGTTCGCGATGATCTTCAAGATTCTGCCCAATGTGCGCATCGGCTGGCATGACGTATGGATTGGCGCAGCCGTTACGTCACTGCTGTTTGTGCTCGGCAAATTTCTCATCGGGTTCTATCTCGGCGCCAGCAGCGTCACTTCGGCCTACGGGGCAGCGGCATCGGTAGTGATTGTGTTGCTTTGGGTTTACTATTCGGCCTGTATTTTGTTTTTCGGCGCCGAGTTCACGAAGGTTTATGCCCGCAAGTTCGGCTCTGGCATTATTCCTAATCACCGCGCGATGCTCTGGAGTGAAGCCGTGCGGGCCCAGCTCCTCATTGAGCCTCGATAGCTCTGGATGTGGTCTCACCGGGCGCCGGTGCACGGAACAAGATCGCCACAAAAAACGTGACGATTGTTCCGAAACAAATCCACCACGGGAATGCCATCACCGGAAGCCAGTTCGGCTGCGGATAAGCGGTTGTTCCGAAAATCCCAGCGATGTTGTTAGGCAATCCGCTCAAGATGGTGACGATGGTGAAGCCAACGATCATGGCAATGATGTTGCCGCGATCGTTCCCGCGCGTCCTGGTTAGCATTCCTGCGAAAAACACACCCAGAAGTGAGCCGTAGGTGTAGCCGAAAATCCCGAGCACGATCGGGATGATTCGGACATTGGGATGCACGATGACAAGATAGGCCGTTGTCGATGCAACAATGATCATCAGGACAGAAAACCACACGGTCGCCCAACGCACAGCGCGCAAGCTTTGCGCGTCCGTGGCTTCGGGGTTGAAGTACGGCTCGTACCAATCTCGCGTGAAACTGGTAGCGAGCGCGTTCAACGCGGTGCTGAGCGATCCCATGGCGGTGGCAAAGATTCCGGCCAGGAGCAATCCGCGAAGTCCCACTGGCATTTGATAGAGAATGAAGTGGCAGAATGTTTCGTTCGGAGTCTTGGGCAGCGTCGGATCGGGATGGGCTTGATAGTAAACCCACAGCAGCAGTCCGATGCTGAGAAACGTAAGCGCGATCGGGATGTCGGCGAGCGCCGAACAAATAAGAGAGCGACGGCTCCGGCGTATGTCGGGCGCAGTCAACATTCGCTGCACCATGTCCTGATCCGTGCCGTGTGTTCCCATCGTGATGAACGCTGCCCCGATCAACCCGGCAAAGATTGTGTACTCTGTTTCGAACATGCTCTTCACCTGGTCCCAGCCGTGTTTGGCCGGATCGAGACCGGTTGTGATGAGATCCGAGACTTGAAAGGCGCCGTGGCGTTGCACGATCTCGTGCCAGCCGCCTGGAATTGCAAAGTAAAGCAAAGCAAGCGCAATTAACGCGCTCCCAATCATGATCGAAGCTTGAATCAAATCAGTCCAGATGACGGCCTTAATACCACCGAACGTGGTGTAAACCGCCGTGAGAATGACGATGGCAACCGTGGCACCGAGGTAAATCCACAGAGTTTGAGTTTGATTTGGTCGAGTGCCGCTGATCATTTCATAGGCAAGAGCGAGTGCGATGGCTGCGACATATAACCTCGCTCCGGAAGCGAGCAGACGGGTAATCATGAAAACAGCGGAAGCTGCATTCTTACTCGCAACCCCAAAGCGCGCGGTCAGGTACTCATAGATCGAGAAAACTTTGTAGTCGTAATAGGGTTTGATGAAAATATAGCTGACCAGAACGCGTCCAATGATCGTGCCGAAGGCGAGTTGCAGGTAGGTGTAATCGCGGTGACTGAAGCCCTCCCCGGGCGTTCCGAAAAATGTGCCGGCACTTGTTTCAGCCGCCACCAGCGAAGCGAGCACCGCCCACCATGGAATGCGACGCCCGCCGAGCGCGAAATCTTTGAGGTTTTCCTCCTTCCGGCCCATGTAAAGGCCGATGGAGATGATGAGAACGAAATAGAGCAGCAAAACCGCACTGTCGATCGCGAGTCGTGCATCCATGGGGACCTTAGGTGACAGAATATTTCATCGCCGCAAAGCAGTTTTTCTAAACGTCAATTTCGGACGCTGGGCGCTCGCCGGGCCGTAGCGTTGCGAAGGTGGGTTGGACATTGGACGTTTATTTGTGCAGCGCATGGAAATCGACGCACCGAATTTTGATTTAGAAAAGACACTCGATTCCGGCCAGGTCTTTCATTGGCAAAGGATCGGTCATGGATTCGTGGGAGTAATCGGCGATGCGCCGGTTTATGTAGAGCAGCGGGGGAACGTCTTGAAAGTAAACATGGAGGGCGGAGCTCCCGCGACGCCGGGAAAGCGACGCGTCAAGAGATTGGGCTCACAGGGGTTCGTCCCTCCAGTTGCGTACTCGATTGCACATTACTTCGCGCTTGATCATCCACTGGCGGAAATCTGCGCGTCATTCCCGGACGATCCGGTAATGAACGCAGCGCGAGAATTTTGTCGCGGTTTAAGGATCATTCGCCAGCCGAAATGGGAATGTCTGGCCACGTTCATCTGTTCGTCGATGAAACAGGTGGCGCATATTCGTCAGATTTCGCTCGCGCTCCGGCGGCGCTTTGGCGACAGACGAAAAGTCGGTGATCATGTGGTTTACACGTTTCCGCCAGCGAGACGAATCGCGGGTGCTACCGAGCACGATTTACGCGAATGTGCACTGGGCTATCGCGCCAAAAATTTGCTTGTGAGCGCACAACTCGTTAGCTCGGGCGAAGCGGACCTTGAAGTATGGTCGGGTCTGTCTGATCCGGACCTTAGGGAAAAGCTATGCTCGTTGCCGGGCGTGGGCGCAAAGGTAGCTAATTGTGTAATGCTCTTTGCCTACGAGCGCTTGCGCGCATTTCCGATCGACATCTGGATCGAGAGAGTTTTGAAACAACAATATTTTCCGCAGAAGAAAAAAATTACGGAACTGGAGCTACGCGAATTTTCGGACACCTATTTTGGCGAAAACGGCGGTTACGCGCAGCAATACTTGTTTCACCATGCGCGGAGGGCTTCACGGAGATCCACAATGGCGAAGAACTCCGACGATGGGCCGGCGCGCCCTCGCGCCGAGGAACACGCCTTGTGCGGCCCGAGGGCCGGCCGTCTCCATGCAAGAGCCGAATCAGGAAAGGGAACGGCCCGGTCAGTCAAGTTGTCAGCACCGCTGGCCTGAGATAATGTTCCAGCCTTAAACTGAAGCCTCCAAGGCCCAACTTTTCCTGACTACTGAGAAACCGCTCTCATGACGACGGCTGACATTATGTTCGCCCAGCCGGGCAATCCCGAAAGCCTTCGTGACCACGAATATGAAACGCGAACGGTTTTATTGGCGGTACTCGCAGCGATTCTCATTCACTTGGTTGTGGCGTTTTTCCTTGCTGCCTTCGGCGGCGTTTTCTCGCCGCCGGCTCCGGTTGAGGACAAGCCGGCTGAACTGACACTCGTCGATCTTGCGCCGACCTCGAAAAATTCAGCGTTTATAGAAAACGACGAATCGAAAAAAGCGCCCGAACCGAAAGAGAAAACATTTGAATCCAACGCCAATTCGATTGGAGCAAGCGAGCTAGCTGCCACTGGCGAATTGCCGTTGCCGTCGCAGACTGGCAAAGATCGGCCATTTATGGATTTGGAGACGCATCAACACTCCTTGGAAACAAAAGGGGCGCAGCCACAACCGAGTGCAGCGCCACAGGAGAATCCGAATCCGTCGGCGGCGCCTCAGACACAACCGGCTCCAGTCACTGCGGCGGAACAATTTGCGATGTTAACTCAACAACCCACTCCGCCAGTCGAGAAGTCAGTTACATCTCCGCAAACGCGATCCGCGTATCGGTCCATGAAACAGCGAACGAGGATCGCCGGCCGGATAACGAACCGCGGCGTCTCCTCCGTGAATGCGCTGGGCACGCCGCTTGGTCGTTATCAAAAGTTTCTTTTGGACGCGATTGGCTCACGCTGGTACGCGTTTATCGATCGGCAAATCGATTTAGTGACCATCGGCACGGCTCGCGTGGTCTTTGTAGTGGATCGAAGCGGACACGTGAAGAATCTAAAAGTCGTCGAAAACTCATCAAACGAGACTTTGGCAAACGTTTGCATTCAATCGATTCAGGAAGCGCAATTGCCTCCCATGCCGGATGACTTAGCGACCACGCTGCCGCCGGAAGGATTGGACATGGACATCCCATTCACGATCTTCCCGAACCGATGATTCTTGCCGCGATAACTATCGAGACTCCGCAAACTGTGAATACCGTGTTTGGATTCCTTACGAAAGGCGGCCTTTTCATGTGGCCGTTGCTCGCGTGCTCGATTGTTTCGGTAACGATAATGATTTTGCGCGGCCTGGCTTTGCGACGGAACAGGGTCATGCCGCCTTTGATCGAGATCGAAATAGAACGGTTGACCCCCGGTGAAAGTCCGGAGCGACTGTCGCGTATCGTGCACCATGATGGTTCGTCACTGGCTC